>URAG01000079.1 GCA_900545755.1 uncultured Cloacibacillus sp.
GAGCCCCTTGTCGGAAAGCGGCACATCCTGCCACCCCGTAAAACGGTTCTCCTTATTCCACGAACTCTCCCCGTGTCTGATCAGCACAAGCTTATACATAGAGGCACCTCCGCGTCGAGTGAAATAAATCGTTTCCCACGCCGCTTCAAATTGTCCGACTGTGATGACTGCTTGTCAAGGCGGCGCGGAGTTGGAACAACGGAGCGCGTCTGCAAAATATGCTCCCGACGGCGCCGCAGCTGGGCAGTTGGTTGGAGCGTTTTATGCTTTTTTATTAACCGAGTGTAACCGTAATGCTTTGCACACAGAGGCGCTCACTTTTTATTGCGAAAATATGTTGCGCCGAACAAATAAATTTTTTTATGTTTTATGCGTAATTACTTACATATTTTTAGGTATAATTACGATAGTAGATTGTTGTGATATAGAGGAGGAACTCAATCGTGATCAAAAAATTTCTCGCTGGTCTAATTGTTTCGTGCTGCGCGGCTGCGCTGTGCGCGAGCGCGGCTCTTGCGGAGCCGGCGTTCCGTATCGGTATAGCGACGCCGACCGTGTCGCAGTCAGAGGACGCATATCGCGGAGCTGAGAGGATCATCGCGGAGTACGGCGACGCCTCTGACGGCGGAATGATAAAGCACGTCACTTTTCCCGACAACTTCATGCAGGAAATGGAGACGACGATATCGCAGATAGTCGGCCTCGCCGACGACCCGAAGGTCAAGGTCGTCGTGGTCAACGACGCCGTCCCAGGTACGACGGAGGCTTTTCGCAGAATTAAGGAGAAGAGGAGCGACGTTATATGTCTCTCCGGCTCGCCGCATGAGGATCCGAACGTCATCTCTTCGATATCGGACTTTAGCGCCGTTGGCGACAGCATCTCGCGCGGATATCTCATCGTGCATACAGCGAAGGAGCTAGGCGCGAAGAATTTCGTAATGATCTCTTTCCCGCGCCATCAGAGCTACGAGCTTCAGGCGCGCAAGCGCGCGATAATGGAGGCGGCGTGCAAAGACCTCGGCTTGAAGTTCTCGTTTGAAACCGCTCCGGACCCCGTGAGCGACGTAGGCGTCGCCGGAGCGCAGCAGTTCATACTTGAAAAGGTTCCGGCATGGCTTGAGAAGTATGGAAAAGCGACCGCGTTTTACTGCACGAACGACGCGCAGACGGAACCTCTGCTGAGGCAGATAGCGAAGCACGGCGGCCTTTTTATAGAGCAGGACGACCCATCGCCGATACTTGGATATCCCGGCGCTTTCGGCATAGACCTCAAGAAAGAGTCTGGCAACTGGCCCGCAATAATGAAGAAGATTGAGAAGACCGTAATCGGCGCAGGCGGCGGCGGACGCATGGGAACGTGGAGCGCCTCTGTGCCGTGGAGCATGAGCTGCGCGATGGTGGAGTACGGCAAGAGAATCGTCGAGAACAAGGCAAAACTTGGCAACGTCAAGGATTTCGTCGGCTGCTTTGAGAAGTACACGCCCGGCGTAAAATGGCACGGCAAGAGATATCTCGACCTCGGCACCGGCGTCAGGAACAGAAAATATATAATGCTCTATCAGGACACGTATATTTTCGGCAAAGGTTTCATGCACACGACCGACATACAGATTCCGGACAAGTACGAGAGGATAACAAGCGCCCAAATCAGCAAGTAACACTTTGTAAAATTTGATTTCGTTTTCACAATGGTGCCGCGGTCCACACAGGACCGTGGTATCTTCTTTTACAGCGGACGGAGGATGATATTATGAGACCGTTGGTAGGCGTGGCGTCGTCCGCGTTTTACGATTCTTTCACGGACACCTTGTTCGGCGACGCGGAGCGCGGCGTAGTCGAGACCTGTTGGCAGCGCCTTTGCCTCACGGGTAAGATGATGCGCCATATCCGGCTGGCAGGCGGCGCAGCGGAGCTGCTGTCGGTTAAAAGCTGCGCCGAAGAGATAGAGACGGACGCGTCAAAATACGACGCATTCCTGTTCTGCGGCGGCGCGGACATAGACCCGGCGCTGTACGGCGAGGCGCCGGACGGCAGCCTTGATATAGATAAGTTGAGAGACGGGTTCGAGTACGCTCTTATGAAAAAGGCTTACGAAAAAGGCAAAACTATTTTCGGGATATGCCGCGGACAGCAGATGATGAACGTCGTCTTCGGCGGCACTGTCTGCCAGGACATCAACAGGCTGAATCCTAAATGGAAGCTGCATCAGACTCCGTATCCGATGGACACGTATGCGCATACCGTGCTGATACTTGAGCCGCGGTTTCTTCCGCAGTCGGAGCTGGCCGAAGTGCAGGTTAATTCCGCGCATCATCAGGCGGTAGGCAGGCTGGCGGACGGCTTTGTCGTTACAGCCGCGACGGACGACGGGGTTGTCGAGGGCATAGCGATGCCGGGCTATGAAAAAGGGCTTATCGGCGTGCAGTGGCACCCCGAATCCCTAGCGGACAAAGACTCTTTCCATCACGGCTTCTTCGAAATGCTTGTAGAATACGCGCGCCGCTGAAAGGCGCGGCGCGCAGAACGTTCAAGCGCTGGGCGAAAAGGCTGAAAGCCGCCGCCCGCGCTTTTTTATTTTTTGCGCGGTGAGCTTTGCCGTGATTTTTCTCGCTTTCCCGCAGAGGCGGCGCTTCAGACTTTTTCACGGAACATCAGGACGAAAACCGCGGCGAGCAGTGCGGCGGGGATCAGCGCCGCTTTTATAGAGAGCGCTGTAGTAATGAGCGCGCCTGCAGCGGCACCTAATATGAAGAAGAGGATTATTCCAAAATATTCGACGCTCGAACGAAGCTGCTCGCGGTCGCCGGTGCTGCGGTATTTGTAGAGGGTTTCCGTCGCGCTGCGCAGGTTGCCGGTACACATCGTCGTCGCGTAGGCGCGGCCGTGTACTTTGCGGAAGGCTTCGACCTGTAACGAGCAGATGAAGGAGACGACTACGTTCGCGCACATGTCTGGAATTTCGCCGTTTGGGACGAAGGCGACGGCCGTAAGCGCCGCCACCTCCGCGGCTATTATCACCTGCCGCCAATGG
The DNA here is from genome assembly GCA_900545755.1 of uncultured Cloacibacillus sp. GTDB lineage: Bacteria > Synergistota > Synergistia > Synergistales > Synergistaceae > Caccocola. The sequence goes on from URAG01000079.1 coordinate 3,032, forward strand.
ATGAACCGGCTGCCGCGCATGGATTCTTTGACGAGTTCGGCGAGCAGGACGCCGAAAAAGAAGGCCGCTATCGGCATAAGGTAGTAGCCGGCGCCGCCGAGGTTGCCGCGTGCCAAGCTCACGCCGAAGAGGACGATGTTGCCGGTCTGCGCGTTCGCAAAAACGTGGCCGCGGCATACGAATGTGTATGCGTCAAGGAAGCCGCCCGCAGCTGCGAGCAATATTCCTACGCGGTAGGTTTCGGATGTCTGCCGTTTCCATTCCGCCATGACAAGGTCAATTCCTTACGGTCACGGACTCTCCGTCGCGCAGGTTGTTACCGCCGAAGATTATCACTTCGTCGCCCTCTGTGAGCCCTTCGAGAAGCTGGATGCGGCCGCCTTCCTGTATGCCGGTCTTAACGTCGCGCCGTACGGCTTTGCCGTCGCGGACGACGTAGACGTAATGCCCTTTCTCGCTCGCGTGCAGGGCTCCCTCAGGTATCGTGAGCGAGTTTGTGTAGGCCTTCTCGACTATCGCAGCCTGTCCGAACATGCCGGGGCGCAGCCGTCCGCCGGCCTGTTTCTCGTTGTCGAGCACTATTTCGACGTTGCTTGTGCGCGTCGATGGGTCCACGTACTGGTCTATGCGCGTGACGCTGCCGTCGAAGCTCTCGCCGGGCAGCGCGTCGAAGCGCAGCGTAACGGGCATCCCGACTGCGACGCTGAATATTTTAAGCTCGGGGACGCGCAGCGTCGCCTTGAGCTTGCGCGGGTCGGCGATGTCGAGCAGCGGCGACGACGGAGAAATCATAGCGCCAGCAGTCAGCGAGTAGTCGTTGAGCACTATTCCGTCTATCGGCGCACGTATGATGTAGTCGTTTTTTTCGGACTTCACGCGCTTCTCTTCGGCTTCGTACTGTTTCTCTTTTGCGAGCGCGGCGCGGTATGAGGCTTCGGCGCTGGTGTATTCGGTCTGTATCGCGTCGTATTGCTGCTGCGTGCTGAAGCCCTCTTTCACAAGGCGGCTGTAGCGGTCGAGGTCGGTCTTCGCGTTGAGCATTTCGGCGCGCGCTTTTTCCGTGTCGGCGCGCGCGGAGGCGGCCTGTGCTATCGTCGAGAGTATCAGCGCGTCCTGCTGTTCGTGCTCGAGCGTCGCGACTACCTGCCCTTTTTTGACTCTGTCGCCCTGTTTGACGTGGAGCTCGAGGAGGCGGCCCGTAACGCGCGGCAGAAGCTCGACGCGGTCCACGGAGTCAACCTGCATATTCTGGACGATGCGGCTTGAAATCGTGCTGTCAGCTCTGATTATCTCCGTCCTGACTATCGGCGTGAGCAGCGACGGGTCTGTCGGCTTGTCGAAGAGCGTCTCCCTCCGCGCGTAGACCCATGTCCCAGCCGCCAAGGCGACGAGCGCGATTACAAATATAGCCTTACCGAAGCGCGGGCGTCTCTGTATCTTCATCTCATATGCTCTCCCCGTTCCATGTCGTTATCGTTCCCTCCGTCATTTTGAGCGCGACGGCGGCTATTATACAGTTGTACTGCGAGCGGTTATATTCGAGCTGCGCGGCGGTGAGGTCGGACTGCGCCGTCAGCAGGTCGAGCTGCGGCGTGACGCCCTCGCGGTAGCCCACCTCCGCGAGACGCAGCGATTCGCGCGCGAGGCGCAGTGCCTCGGCTGATGCGGCGAGGTTTTCGCGGTTCGTCTCGATTTCGGTCCACGCCGTCTCTACTTCTGATTTTATGTCGAGCTCCTTCTGTTCGAGCGCGATTTTATCCTGTTCGCGCACGGCTTTCGCCTCCATTACGGCGCGGCGTGTGACATTGCGGTCGAATATCGGTATCGAAAGGCGTACCTCGGCGCGCCACGTGTCTGAGCTCTCGTCGCGCTGGCGGTACGGGCTGAGCCATCCAGCAGACAGCCCCGCCGATAGCTGCGGTAGCATTTCGCTGCGTTCTATCTTTATCTGGTTCGTCTGGTAATTTATCTGCTCTTCCAGCTGGCGGCGGTCGGCGCGGAATTTGGAGGCGAGCGCAAGAGACTCGGCGCGGCTGCCCTTTATAGCGGGTTCGTAGAGTTCTCCTTCGACGGCGCGGCGCGCGTCCGGCTCTATGCCCATATAGTTCATCAGCGAAATTTCGGCGGCTTCGAACGCTCCTTGCGCAGTCGCGAGAGCCGCGCGGTTTTCAGCGAGCTGCTGCTGCGCGCGTATCACTTCTAGCTTATTAGCCAGGCCGACGTCGCACATACGCGAGACCTCGCGGAGGTGGAGCTCGGAGGTCTTCACAGCGTCCTGCTCGGCCTCAATGTATTTCTTCTGGAGCAGCACGTTGTAGAATCGCGCGAAGAGCTCGCCGACGGCGCCGTTTTCGCCGTCGGCTATCGCCATTTCGGCGATCGTTCGCACCTGCGGCGACTGCGCGCGCATCGCGCTGTTGCGCCCGCCGGAGTAGAGGATCTGTTCGAGCGATGCTTCGGCGCTGCGGTCGTCGTCGCGATCTCCGTCGTCCGTCTGCGGCTCGCGCTGCCAGCCAGCCGTGCCGCTCGCGGAGACCGATGGCAGCAATGTGCCGTCGGCTGCGAGTTTGAAGGCCTCGGCTTTGATCAGCTCCTGGCGCAGAGAGCGCAGCTCCGAGTTGTTTTTCAGCGTTATAGAGACGGCTTCATTGATTTTCAGCGGGGCCATGGCGAAGGACGGAACCGCCGCTGCCGCCGAAATTATGAGCGCCGCCGCGAGTGCCGCGAAAGTTTTATTCATCATGCGCCCCTCCCTTGGCTTTTGAGACGCCTATATGCGTTTAAGCGCCTTACGGAAGCTTTCACCCTGTCTGTGAGGTCGTCGAATATCAGATAAACTACCGGGATGACAAGAAGCGTCAGCAGCGTCGAGGTCGCAAGCCCCCCGATGACGGCGACCGACATCGGCTGGCGCGTTTCGCCGCCCTCGGAAAGCGCGAGAGCGACCGGCAGAGTGCCTATCAGAGTCGAGACCGTCGTCATCATTATCGCGCGCAGGCGCAGAGGCCCGGCTTTGAGCACCGCCGTTATCTTGTCGTCGCCCGCGGCGCGCAGCTGGTTTATTACGTCGACGAGCAGAATTGCGTTGTTGACGACGACGCCTACGAGCAGGATTATCCCCATAAAGCTCATGACCGACAGGCGCAGGCCGCCGAGCGCAAGAAGCCCGAAGGAGCCCGCCGTCATAAGCGGTAGCGAGAACATGACTGTCAGAGGATGGATGAACGACTCGAACTGTATCGCCATCACCATATATACGAGCATTATCGCAAATATGAGCGCGACTGTCATGTAACGGAAGCTTTCGCGCATATCCTCGGAGTCGCCCGTAGGCACCATGCTGTACATGCCGTCCTGCGGCGCGTATTTTTTGAAGACCTCCTGCATTATCAGGATGCCCTCGCCCGGTGATATGCCGTCGACGTTGGCTTCTATTTCTATTGAGTGCTGGCGGTTATAACGCGTTATGACGTTCGGGGCCATTCCTATAGAGCTCGTTATGACGCCCTCGGCCGGTATCGTCTCGCCGCTCTGCGTCGTTATGAGCGTCTTTAAGACCTTTTCGGGGTCGTCGCGCCCGCCGGCCTCCGAGCGCAGGCGTATGTCGTAACGGTAGCCGCGGTCGTTGAAGGTGCCGGCGTCGTCGCCGCCGAACCATGTCAGCATTTCGTCGGAGAGGTCGCGTATGCTGACGTTCAGGTCGTCGGCAAGGCTGCGGTTCAGCGCAAGGTTGATGCGCGGCTTGTTCATCTGAAGATCCGTCGTTATATCGACGAGGCCGCGCGCGTTCTCCGTGAGGTCCTTTTTGATGAGGTCGCCGAGAACCGCGAGCTCTTCGCTGGTGGGCCCCATTACTACGAGCGATATGTCGGAGCCGCCCCACGTGCCCATCTTTATATCGGCGTCGCGGTAACGGGAAAGCTCCTCTCGCAGCCCGCGCATTATGACCGAGGCGCGCGGGCGCAGGGCGCGGTCTATCAGCTCAATGTTTATCGTCGATTTGTAAACCTCCTCGCCGCGGCCGCTGCCTATTTCTCCGTAGGTGTACGCTACGAATTTATTCTGCTGGATCAGATCCACCATTTCTTTGGTGACGTCGGTAGTCACTTCAAGCGAAGTGTCGGCCGGGAGCTCAAGTTCGACGCGCAGGCGTCCTTGGTCTTCGGTCGGGAAGAACTCGGTGCCTAGGTTGGCTGCGATGACCATTCCCAGTGCGAACAGCGCTAGTCCCGACGAAAGCACCAGCGCTCGGTGGCGCACGGCGAAGCCGAGCGCGCGCTCGTACTGCTCTTCCAGGCGCAGGAACGGCTGTTCGAGCGCAATTTCGAGCTTCGTCGGTTTATGCGAGCGTCCCATGATGCGAGAGCAGAGGAAGGGCGTCAGCGTGACCGCGATGACGAGCGAAATGGCTATGGTCGTAGAGACCGTGACGCCGAATGCGTTGAAGTAGCGCCCCATCATCCCGCCCATGAAGGCGACCGGGACGAAGACGGCCAGCGTCGTAGCCGCGCCTGCGACGACGGCAAAGGCTATCTCGTTCGTGCCGTCTTCCGATGCGCGGAATGAGCTCTTGCCCATCGACTTGTGACGCGAAATGTTCTCCATAATGACCGTCGTCGCATCGACGACCATGCCGACGGCGAGCGAAATGCCCATCATCGACATGTTGTTTATGGTTATTCCCATCAGATAAAGCACGGACATGCTGCCCAGAAGGCAGACTGGTATGCTTATGCAGGCGATTATAGTAGCGCGTATCGTGCGCAGGAAGACGAACATGATGAGCGCCGTCAGGATGATCGAGGCTACGATGTCGCCAAAGACGCCTTTCATCGAGCGCATGATGAACCGCGCGTTGTCTGAAACTACGACGAGCGTCGTCCCGGCGGGCGCGGTCTTGTTGAGCTCCGCTATGCGCTCGTGCATGAGGCGCGACAGCGCCACTTCATTAGCGCCGCGCTGCTTGCGGATACTGACCATTATCGACGGCTTGCCTTCGTATATTGAAGAGCTGCGCGCGTCCTCAAGGCCGTCCTCGATGCGCGCCACGTCGCGCAGCCTGATGACCGCGCCGTCGCGCACCGCGATGGGCAGATATTCGAGCTCCGCGGCGGAGGCGTACTCGCCGATGATGCGGATGCCGTACTCCTTTGTCCCCGTCTCGACGCGCCCCGCAGGCAGCTCGACGTGCTTGTTGTATATCGCGTCCTTGATTTCCTTCGTCGTTATGCGGTAGCCCTCGAGCGCTTCGGGGTTGAGCCAGACGCGCATCTCGCGCTCGCGGAAGCCGGGGAGCTGCACGCCGCCGACGCCGCGCACTGTCTGCAAACGTTCCTGCACGACTTGGTCGACGTAGCGCGAGAGCGTCTTCATGTCGGTGCGTCCGTCGTTCTTGACCGCGACGCGCATGATCGGCCTGTCGCTTGGGTCGAACTTGTCTATCTCCGGCTCGTCGCAGTCGTCTGGCAGAGAACCTAGCGCGCGGCTCACCTTGTTGCGCACGTCGGCGGTCGCGAAGTCGATGTCGCGGTCGAGCTCGAATTCTACGACGATGACGGAGCGCCCCTCGTAGCTGCTCGAGCTCATGCTTTTGATCCCTTCTATTGTATTGATGCGCGACTCGAGTACGTCGGTAACGTCGTTGTCGATGATCGCTGGGCTTGCGCCCTCGAGCGTCGTGCGCACGACGACGATCGGAAACTCGACGTTCGGCATTCTCTCGACACCCATATTCATGTATGAATATACGCCGAATATGACCGTGGCTATCGTGATGATGAGGACCGTCACCGGCCTGCGCAGAGAAATTTCTGTGATTTTCATGAAGCGAGCTCACCCTGTACAGTCTATATCTTTTTCCACACTTAACGATTATACATCTTCGATGTGGAGATTTTATGATTGGACGCAGATCTTTAGCGAATGGGACAAAACCGCGCCGACTTTGCGTGCCGGTGGCGAATCTGCGGCGCGGGCGCGGAGCCAGCGAAACTACGCAAAAGCTGCGCGGATGCGGCGCTGGCGCGAAGGCGGCATGAAACGAGCGTGATTCCGTCAAACGCGCTGAAAGTCCGCCGCCTCGGCGCGCGGGCGCAAAAAAGCGGCGAGGGAAATTTTCCCGCCGCCGCGCGTTTCACATTCTCTTCGTTTAATATCTGTTGTCTATGACGCGCTGCGTCTTTTTCTCGCTGCGCGGAAGCTCGCCGATCTTTTTCACGTCTGGAATGATGCGGATGCCGAGACCGGATTTGCATTCGCGTACGAGCTCTTCCGCAAGGCGCTCCGTGTCAGCGCCTTCTTTCATTTCGGCCTGCACGATCATGCGGTCGCGGAGGTCTTTGTTTTCGAGGATGATGCGGTACTCGCTCGAGAAGCCGTCGATGTTCTTGAGTATCTCCTCGACCTGCGCGGGGTAGATGTTCGTACCCTTGACTTTTATCATGTCGTCGCTGCGCCCGACGATTCTGTCGAGGCGTGGGAACGGAGAGCCGCACGGGCATTCGCCGGGGATTATGCGCGAGATGTCGCGCGTGCGGTAGCGGATGAGCGGCGCGGCCTCCTTGCGGAAGGTCGTGATGACTATCTCGCCCTGCTCGCCGTCGGGCAGCACCTTGCCTGTGACCGGGTCGATGATTTCGCAGTAGATGTAGTCGTTGAAGTAGTGCATGCCGGTGTGCTTCTCGCAGTCTATCGCGATGCCAGGGCCGTAGATTTCAGTCAGTCCGTAGATATCGAAGAACTCTATACCGAGCGTCTCGTGGATGCGTTCGCGTATCTTGTCGCCCCAGCGCTCCGAGCCGATCACGCCCTTTTTCAGGCACAGGCGGTCAAGCAGTCCGCGCTTTGCAATCTCTTCCGCGAGCAGAAGCGCGTACGACGACGTGGCGCACAGCACGGTGGAGCGCAGATCCTGCATCATCTGCAGCTGCTTTTCGGTGTTGCCGGGGC
>URAG01000080.1 GCA_900545755.1 uncultured Cloacibacillus sp.
CCCTCCTTGTACTATTTTATACGTTACTGTACTGGAGGGCTTCTTTATTTGTCTAAATTTTAGGGCTCAGATCACTTTAGCCGGTGGTTCTGATTGAAGCCGCCGTATCATAAGTGGACGTGGATAACGCCTCGGCAGAGCCATGTGTCTGACGTTGCGCGCAAAAAGGCATAAACTTTAATTTAAATTGATAATAGATGAAAAGGGCGTTGTCCCTCGCAATGCGTGCGAAACGCCGCTAAATCTATTTTATTGACATGTCACCGCGCTCCGCGTCAGTTTCCTAGTCCGACTGCAAGAAACTTCCATCAGTGCATAATTCTGTAAGCTGCAAAAACGTCTTTGCGATTGTCAGCGAGAAAGCTTCGTTGGTCTCTGCCGAGTCGTTTATGTGATGTCTGGACAGATGCGCGCGGATAGGCCAGCCGCGTCGAGCCGCGTCTCTACTGCGCCTTCAGCCCCTCCATCGAGAGGCGGAGGTGTTCTTTTATCAGCCGCGCGCATTGTTCTTCGTCGCGCGTCTTGAGCGCTTCAAGTATTGCGATGTGTTCTTCTAGGCTTGGGTTTGTGTCGAAATCGAAGAAAGATTCGAAGAATATCATCTGGACGAATATGCGCGACAGTATATTGCGCACGTAGCCGGCGAGCGTGTTGTTGCCCGAGGACTCCGCGATTGTGATGTGAAATTCGTCGTTGACCTTGAGGTAAGATTCGAGGTCTTTTTTTATGAAGATCTCGCGTTCCGCGTTTATCTGCTCCTGGAGCATGCAGAGCTGTAGCGGCGTGATGCTGCGCGCGGCTTTGCGTATCGCCATTATTTCGAGGGTTTCGCGCACTTCGTAGGTGTCTATTATCTCCTGCTTCGTCGGCGAAGCGAGACACGCGCCCCAGCCCGGCACTATCTGCACGAGCCCTTCGCTTTCGAGGCGGCGCAGCGCTTCGCGCACCGGCGTGCGGCTGACGTTCATCTCCTTCGCGATTGCGATCTCGGGCAGGCGCTGCCCGCTTGTGAGCGATTTTTCAAAAATTTTCTTTCTGAGCTGTTCGTAGACGAATTCCGAGGCCGTGTGCCCCACTCCCGCCGTTATCGGCATGACTATCACTCCCATGAACCATGCTTCTTATATTACATCAAACGGACGAAGGGGAAAAGTGTGCCGAAAGAGGCGTTAACGCTCGTCTCCGTAAATATGATGAAGCAGCAGCGTGTAGTGCCATGTGCGGCAAATTGCGGACGCCGTCGCGGTGTGCCGGCTCTTTCGCCCTGTTCCGCGCATTTGTCTGCGTTTACGAAAAATCGGGCCGCCGTGCGGTGCGCCGGATGAAGTGCCGCAGAAGCCGCCGCGCCTTGCCTCGCGCTTCCGTTTCTCGCGGCTGCGTGTCCTGTTTTTCCTTGAATTGCCGTTTGTTCTAAGCAATAAAGAATGCGCCGCCTCGCCGCGCTTTTCCCGCGATTTTATGCGCGCCGCTTTGATTCGTCGGGATTTTGCTTTTTTGGGGGCGTCTTTTCCTGCGTTTGGCTGTTTTCAGCTATTGACTAACCATGGCCTATGTTATATAAAATAACCAAAGATTGTGTTGTATACAGTGAATACGAAATAAATTCCAAGAAGTTGGGAAGGATAGAAATGCTGGACCTGAATAAGCTTTGCGGCATGAACGGCAAAACGGCTATCGTCACTGGCGCGGCTTCGGGCATCGGCGCGGGGATAGCGCGCTTCTTTGCGGATGCGGGCGTTTCGGTCGTCATCGCGGACATCAACGAAGAGCTGGCGCGCAAGGTTGAGAAGGAAATCAAAGACGCGGGCGGCCATGCCGAGTTCATGCGCTGCGACGTTACGAAGGAGGCCGACTGCAAAGCCGTCGCCGACTCCGTCACGGCGAAGTATCCGCGCATCGACATCCTCGTGAACTGCGCGGGCGTCGCGCGCCGCCGCACGGTCGAGACGCTCGATGAGAAGGACTGGGACCTCGCGCTCAACGTGACGCTCAAGAGCGTATTCCTCATGAGCAAGCACGTCATCCCGTACATGAAGAAAGCGGGCGGCGGCAAGATTGTCAACATAGGCTCGGGCTGGGCGCTCAAGGGCGGCGACCACGCCGTCTCCTACTGCGCTGCGAAAGGCGGCGTCTGGAACATGACGCGCGCGATGGCGATAGACCACGGCCCGGACAATATCAACGTGAACTGCGTCTGCCCGGGCGACATCGACACACCGATGCTGAAGAGCGAGTGCGAACAGCTCGGCGGCGTCTACAACGATAAATATAAGGAAGAATGCGCGCAGCGCCCGATGGCGCGCCTAGGTACGCCGCAGGACGTCGCGATGTGCGTCTTCTTCCTTTGCAGCGGAATGGCCCCGTGGGTCACTGGTTCGTCGCTCGTCGTCGACGGCGGCGGAATTGCGTAAGGAGGCGCGAATATGTCAAAGAAGATGTTCCCCTATATCCCGAACTCCGAGGAGAAGGTCCAGCGCGAAATGCTGGATTATATCGGAGTTGATTCAATCGAGGATTTGATTTCCGACATTCCCGAAGAGATGCGCATGAAGCATAAGATGGAACTGCCGGAGCCGTTCTGCGACGAGGCCGGGCTCGCGCGCCACGTGAACGGAATCCTCGGCAAGAACAAAACTGCAAAGGAGCTTATCTGCTTCCTCGGCGCTGGCTGCTACAACCGCTACGTCCCGGCGCTCGTCGACGAGGTCGTGAACCGCTCCGAGTTCCTCACGGCCTACGCGGGCGAGCCATATGAGGATCACGGCCGCTTCCACGCGATGTTCGAGTATCAGTCGATGATGGCCGAGCTGCTCGACATGGACGTCTGCAACGTGCCTAACTACGACGGCAGCCAGGCGGTCGGCACGGCGCTGCGTATGGCCTGCCGCATCACGCGCCGCGACGAAGTGATAATTCCCGGCAATATCAACCCTGACACGCTCAAGGCGGTCAAGACCTACCTCCAGCCGGACGTAAAAATTACATTCACCGACTACAACCCGAAGACGGGCCGCATCTGCCTCGACTGCCTCAAGAAGAACCTGACGGACAAGGCCGCGGCGGTGCTTGTGATGAATCCGAACTTCTTCGGCATAATCGAGGAACGCGCGCAGGATATAGCCGACATGGCGCACGAGAAGGGCGCGCTCATGGTCGCGTACGTCGAGCCGTCGACGCTCGGCGTTCTGACGCCTCCGTCGCAGTACGGCGCCGACATCGCCTGCGGCGACATCCAGGCGCTAGGCCTGCATATGAACTACGGCGGCGGCGTCGCGGGCTTCATAGCGACGAAGGACGAGCCGAAGTTCGTAGACGAATACCCGTCGCGCCTCTTCGGCATCGCGCCGACTGACGAAAAAGAGTGGGGCTTCGGCGACGTCCTCTGGGAGCGCACCTCGTTCGCCAACCGCGACCACGCGAAGGAATTCGTCGGCACGCACGCGGCGCTGTGGGGGATCGCGGCTGGCGTCTACCTCGCATCGATGGGGCCGCAGGGAATGAAGGAGCTCGGCGAGGCCGTGTTGCAGCGCCAGGTCTGCCTGAAAAAGAACCTCGCTGGCATCAAGGGCCTTTCGCTCGGCAAGTTCTCCGGCACGCCGTTCCAGGAGTTCGTCGTCGATTTCTCGGCGAGCGGAAAGTCCGTGAAGGAAATCAACAATGCGCTGCTCGAGCGCGGAATCCTCGGCGGTTACGACCTCGGCGCGTCCTTCCATGAACTTGAAGGATGCGCGCTGCTCGCGGTGACGGAGCAGACCTCCGCGGACGACATAAAGGCCCTAGCCGCCGCCCTCGGCGAAATTCTCGCGTAAAGGAGGCCCATTATGAATAATCTAGAAAGAATGAAAAAATTCCATCAGGCTAAGTGGAACGAGCCGATAATATACGAACTAAGCGAGCCCGGCGAACGCGCGGTGCTCGTTCCCGGCCCCTGCTGCGACTGCGTGAGCACAGACGAGGCTCTTGCGACTCTGCCCACAGCCATGGTGCGCAAGGAGCGCGCCAACCTTCCCGAAATTGCGCAGCTTCAGCTCGTGCGCCACTACAACCACCTTTCGCAGGAAAATATAGGCGTCGACGGCAACATCGACATCGGGCAGGGAACCTGCACGATGAAGTACAACCCAAAGGTCAACGACCGCCTTGCAGGACAGCCTAAGGTCGCCGATATGCACCCGCTCCAGCCGGACGAGACGGCTCAGGGCATCCTCGAAGTATTTTATAAGACCGGCGAGCTTTTCAAAGAAATTTCAGGTCTCGACGTCTTCTCGATGCAGCCCGGCGGCGGCTCGCACGGCGTCCTCGCGCTAGCCTCGATAGTCCGCGCATACTGGCGCGATAAGGGCGAGGAGGAGAAGCGCGACGAGATAATCACAACGCTCTTCTCGCACCCAGCAGACTGCGCCGTGCCGATCGTAAAAGGCTACAAGGTTACGATAATCCAGCCCGACGCGGAGGGCTATCCCGACCTCGAAGCCTTCAAGGCGGCGCTCTCCGAACGCACCGCGGCGATATTCTTCACGAACCCAGAGGACACAGGCATATTCAACGTCCGCATCAAGGAGTTCACGCGCCTCGCTCACGAAAAAGGCGTACTCTGCTGCTACGACCAGGCCAACGCCAACGGCCTGCTCGGCATCACGCGTACCGCGGAAGCGACCTTCGACATGTCCTTCTTCAACCTGCACAAGACCTTCGGCGCTCCGCACGGCTGCGGCGGCCCAGCGACGGGAATGGTCGCGGCGCGCAAGGAGCTGCGCCCCTATATGCCAGTGCCGCTCGTCGAGTACTCTCCGGAAAAAGGCTACTACCTAGACTTCGACCTTCCGAAGTCCTGCGGCAAGATAAAATCCTTCTGGGGCGTCGCGCCAGTCGTCGTCAAGGCCTACTCATGGATAATGGCGCTCGGCGCGGACGGCCTGCGCGAAGTCTCCCGTGTCGCGATACTCAACAACAATTACTGCATGAAGAAGATACTTGCGATACGCGGTGCGTCGATAAGCTTCCCCAACCACCCGTCGCGCATCGAGCAGGCGCGCTACAGTTGGCAGAAGCTCAAAGAGGACACCGGCTTCGGCACCTCCGACGTGCAGCGCTGCTGCGCCGACTTCGGCACGCACTACTGGTCGAGCCACGAGCCCTTCGTCATTCCCGAGCCTTTCACGATAGAGCCGTCGGAATCTTACTCAAAGCAGGACATCGACGACTACACGGCGGTGCTCGCGGAGATCTCGCGCATGTGCTACGAGGAGCCGGAGGCCGTGAAAGCCGCGCCGGTCAACAGCACGGTGCACCACATCGACCACGATTACTTCGACGACCCCGCGAAGTACGCAATCACATGGCGCGCCTACAATAAGAAATACACCGGCTATTTCAAGCCTAAGAAAGGCTAGTTGAATGAAGGCCGGCTTCATCGTCAACCCCGTCGCCGGAATGGGAGGGGCGGTCGCGCTCAAGGGGACGGACGGCGAGGAAACTCTGCGCCGCGCCGTGGAGCTTGGCGCAAAGCCGCGCGCCGCAGAGCGCGCCGAAACGGCGCTGCGCGAATTCGCTGACGCCGCGCGTGGGACGCTCTTCCTCGCGCCCTCGGGCGAGATGGGAGCCGGCCTGTTAATGAAATACGGAATCAGGCACGAAACGCTCTTCGAGACGGGAGAGCGCACAAGCGCGGCGGAGACGCGCCGCGCCGCGCAGATGATGCTCGACGGGGGCGCGGATCTGATAATCTTCGCGGGCGGCGACGGAACGGCGCGCGACGTATGCGCCGCGGTCGGGGACAAAATCCCTGTAGTCGGCATACCGGCTGGGGTCAAGATACACTCCGCGGTCTACGCCAAACGTCCGCAGGAGGCGGGCAAACTTATAAAAAGCTTCCTCGAAGGGCGGGTCAGACGGTTCGCCGAGGCCGAAGTCATGGACATAGACGAAGAAGCCTTCCGCGATGGGCGCGTCAGCGCGCGGCTGTACGGCTATATGCGTGTGCCGGACGACGCGGAATTCATGCAGGAGCGCAAATCGGGCGGCGGGGCCGGAAGCGCGGAGGAGGCGGAGGACCTCGCGGCCTTCCTTGCCAACTCAATGAAGCCCGGCACGCTCTACCTGATCGGCTCCGGCTCGACGACGATGCGGCTGAAAGAGCGGCTCGGCATGGACGGCACACTGCTCGGCGTAGACGCGGTGAAGGACAATGTGCAGCTGGGGCGCGACCTCACGTCGGTACAAATAAAAAAGCTGCTCGCCGCAGAACAGCCCGAAAACCGCGCGCTGATAATCACGGTCATCGGCGGGCAGGGCCACATCTTCGGCCGCGGCAACCAGCAGCTCAGCCCCGAAGTTATAAAAATGCTGCCGCGCGAAAATATCACAGTCGCTGCAACGCCCGCCAAAATGGCCGGCCTCTTCGGCAAAAGCCTGATCGCCGACACCGGCGACGCGGAGCTCGACGAAGAGCTCAAAGGCTACATTCCGGTAGTGACGGGCCACTCGCGGCGCATGATGGCGAAGGTAGAGTAAATAATTTTCTCAGCACGCGATTCCCAAACATTTCACAGCTTCACGGCGGCGCGGAAAATCCGCGCCGCTTTTCGCGCGCGTAGACATGGAACGCGACGCGCTGCGCGCGGCACAAAGTTTCAGAAATCGCAGAGATTTCGCGGAAATTATATTTTTGCAATCGCTTGCATAATATTTAAAAATGGGCTATACTCATTTAAAGCAAGAGTAAAGGGAGGCGCGCGGCATGTTTCGACGGATTTCCGGTTTTTGCATATTTTCGAGGCATGGGCTGCGTCGCCGTCTCGCCGTTTGTTTGTAGCGTAAGGCTGTCCGTCAGGGCGGTCTTATTTTTTGCCGGGATTTTTTTCAAGGAGGGGTTTTAATGGCCGAACTCAGAGAAAAAGCGCAGCTTATGGATTCGCAGGACTTGAACCGCGTCATTCGCCGCATCGCCCACGAGATGGTGGAGCATAATAAGGGCACTGACAACATGGTGCTCGTAGGCATCCACCGCCGCGGCGTCTATATCGCGCGCAGGCTTCAGAAGCTTATCGAAGAAGCCGAGGGGCAGAAAGTCCCGTGCGGCGAGCTTGACATTACGCTCTACCGCGACGACCTTACGGCGCTCGCGGAGCAGCCGATAATCCACAGTACGAGGATGCCGGTCGATATAGCGGGGAAGCACGTCTTCCTCGTCGACGACGTCCTCTTCACGGGGCGCACGGTGCGCGCGGCGCTCGAAGCGCTCGTCGACCTCGGACGTCCCCAGATCGTGCAGCTCGCGGTCATCGTCGACCGCGGACACAGGGAGCTGCCGATCCACGCCGATATCTGCGGAAGGAACGTTCCGACCTCGAAGAACGAGGTCATCGAAGTAAGGGTTGCTGAACTTGACGGAAAGGACGAGGTGGTAATCTGTGAGCGCGACGCTTAACGAAATCGGACAGATGACATGGCGCCATCGGAGCGTCATAGACCTTGACAACTGGACGCGCGAGGAGTTCCTTTTCTTCCTCGACCAGTCGCGCCATATGGAGAACGTTATGGACAGGCCGGTGAAGAAGGTCCCGGCTCTGCGCGGCAAGATGTGCGTCAACCTCTTCTTTGAGAACTCGACGCGCACGCGCGTTTCGTTCGAGCTTGCGGAGAAGATGCTTTCCGCAGACGTCGTCAACTGGTCGGTCTCCGGCTCGTCGACGGCGAAAGGCGAGACGATGCGCGATACGGCTTGGACGCTAGAAGCGATGGGCGCGGACATCGTCGTCATGCGCCACGGAGCTGTCGGCGCGGCGCAGTACCTCGCTTCGAAGCTCAAGCACGGCATAGTCCTCAATGCCGGAGACGGCACGCACGCGCATCCGACGCAGGCGCTGCTCGACGTCTACACCGCCTGGAAGCACTTCGGCGACCTCCAGGGAAGAAAGATCGCCCTTGTCGGTGACGTGCTCCACAGCCGCGTCGCGCGCAGCGACGTCATAGCATTCAAGACGATGGGCTGCGACGTCATCCTCTCCGGCCCGCCGACGCTGATGCCGCGCGAGGTAGAGTGCCTCGGCGTGACCTATGAGCGCGACGCGCGCAAAGCCGTGGAAGGCGCGGACATGGTCTATCTGCTCCGCATCCAGCGCGAACGCCAGCAGGACGGCCTCTTCCCATCAGTCGACGAGTACCACCGCTGGTGGGGCGCGGACGAGGAGCTCATGAAGCTCGCGAAGCCCGGCGCTCTCGCGATGCATCCCGGCCCGATCAACCGCGGAGTCGAAATCGCCTCCGAGGTTGCGGACGGACATCAGAGCGTGATACTGGAGCAGGTTCGTTCGGGCGTCGCCACGAGGATGGCGCTTCTCTATCTCTGCGGCGGAGGTGCGAGATAATGGAAAAGTTTCTCTTCAAAGGCTTTAAGATATTCAACGGCAAGGAATTCATAAAAGACGACTGCGTGCTCGTCGATGACGGCAAAATCGCGAAGATAGGCGCGGGGCTCGATTGCGCGGACGCCGAGGTGATCGAAGGCAACGGACGCCTGCTTACGCCGGGTTTCATCGATCTTCACGCGCATTTCCGCGACCCTGGGCTCGAGTGGAACGAGGATCTCAAGAGCGGCGCTATGGCTGGAGCCGCGGGCGGATTCACTACGCTCGTCGCGATGCCGAACACGAAGCCCGCAGTCTCCGAGCCCGCGCTCGTCGAGTACGTGCTGAGCCACGGCGCCGCGGCGAAGGCGGCGCGCATACTGCCCGCCGGCTGCGTCAGCAAAAAGCGCGAAGGCAAAGAAATCTGCGAGATGGAAAAGATGGCCGAGGCCGGGGCGGTGTTCTTCACCGACGACGGTTCGCCGGTCGCGACGAGCCACCTTCTGCGTCTCGCCCTGCTCTACACAGGCAAGCGCCTGCCGCGCGTCATGGAGCACCCCGAGGAGATAAGCCTCTTCCAGGGCGGACAGGTTCACGAAGGCCGCGTCAGCGCCATGTCAGGGCTTAAAGGCATCCCCGGCGCGTCCGAGGAAATCGACGTCGCACGCGGCATCGCGCTCGTCCGCGACACAGGCTCGCGCATCCATTTCACGCACATCTCGTGCGCCGGCGCGGTCGAGCTCATCCGCAACGCCAAGCGCGCCGGGCTCGACGTCACCTGCGACACGACATTCCATCATCTCACGCTCAACGAGAACGCGGTCATCGGCAGCGGCTACAACTCACGCTTCAAGGTCAACCCGCCGCTCCGCTCGGTAGAGGATCAGCGTGCTCTCTGGGAAGGGCTCACCGACGGCACGATAGACGCGATAGTCACCGACCACGCCCCGTGGCACATGGACGAAAAGGACGAACCGTTCCAGGAGGCTCCTTTCGGCATCGCCTCGCTTGAGTGCGCCGTCGCCGTGCTTCTCGACTACCGCGCTAAGAACCACCCAGAAGTGCCGCTCGAGCTCATCTTTACGAAGATGACGAGCGCGCCGGCCGCGCTGCTTCCCGAGAAGTGGCAGGGGCTTGGCTTGATAGCCGAGGGCGCCTGCGCCGACCTCACCATCGTGGACGAGGAGCGCACGCGCATAGTCGACTGCCAGACGTGGAAGAGCAAGGCGCGCTGCTGCCCGTGGGAGGGAATGGCATTCACCGGCTGGCCCGTCATGACCTTCGTTGAAGGGCGCAAAATCTGGCAGGACGACGAAGATCTGTAAGAGAGCGTAAATTTCTCCGCGCAGCCAAAAGTGCGTGCGCGGCGGTTATAATATAGGAAGAACGGATAGCACAACCTCGCGTTGTGCTATCTCATTACGGGGGTATTGATTATGGAAGAAAAACAGTGCGGCCTCATCCTCGCGCTCGACGTGGCGACGCCGGACGTGGCGCGCGAATTCCTCGACAGGCTGGACAAGGCGACGCCTTACGTGAAGATCGGGCCGCGCCTCTACGCTATGGGCGGCCTTCCGTTCGTAAAAGAGATCATTG
>URAG01000081.1 GCA_900545755.1 uncultured Cloacibacillus sp.
CGGCGAAGCCGGCTTCCGTAACGAAGTAGTCTGCCAGCTTGAGGCCGTATTTGGTCGCCATGACGCTGTTGCAGCCGTGGGCGATGTTCGCGAATGGGCCGCCGTGGATGAAGGCCGGGACGTGTTCGAGCGTCTGGACGAGGTTCGGCTTTATCGCGTCTTTGAGCAGCATAGCCATCGCGCCCTGTGCTTCGAGATCGCGCGCGGTGACGGGCTTATCCTCGTAAGTGTAGGCGACGATGATGTTCGCGAGGCGTTCCTTGAGGTCTCCTATGCCTTTCGAGAGGCAGAGTATAGCCATGATCTCTGAGGCGACTGTGATGTCGAAGCCGTCCTGGCGCGGCACGCCGTCGACCTTGCCGCCAAGTCCTATGACTATGTTGCGCAGCGCGCGGTCGTTCATGTCGAGAACGCGTTTGAAGACTATGCGGCGCGGGTCGATGTTCAGCGGGTTGCCCTGCTGGACGGAGTTGTCGAGCATCGCGGCGAGAAGGTTGTGCGCCGAGGTGATGGCGTGGAAGTCGCCCGTGAAGTGGATGTTGATGTCTTCCATCGGGACGACCTGGCTGTATCCGCCTCCGGCGGCTCCGCCCTTGACTCCGAAGACGGGGCCGAGCGATGGCTCGCGGAGCGCGAGCGTGACTTTTTTGCCGAGTTTCGCGAGCGCCTGCGCGAGTCCTACGGACGTCGTCGTCTTGCCTTCGCCCGCGGGGGTCGGCGTTATCGCGGTGACGAGGATGAGCTTTCCGTCCTTGTTGTCTTTTACTTTATCCCAAAGGCCGAAGGAAACCTTCGCCTTGTATTTGCCGTAGAGTTCAAGGTCGTCCGCGTCTATATCGAGACGCTTGGCCACTTCGGTTATTGGTTCCATCTCAGCCCGCTGCGCTATTTCGATGTCGCTCAGAAAAGCCATTGTTATCACTCCTGACGATTTTTTTATATTAAAGACGCCGCGCGTAAAATTTTTATAAAATTACACGGCGCTTCTTTATTCTCCGCGTAAAATATAAAATCTGCTAACGCGCGCCTCCGACCGCGTTGTCTATCGCTTCGTTGGAGAGCTTGTCGGCGCGCTTGTTGCGCTCGCGCGGTATCCATTCGTATACGACCGTCATGCCCTCCGCGATGCTCCACGCCACCTGCGCGAGCTCGCGCAGGTGCGGCAGTTTTATCTTCCACTGCCTTGCAAGCTGGCTGACGACGAGCTTGCTGTCGCCGCGCATCGTGAGGCGCGTCACGCCGCGCTCACGCGCCGCCTTGAGCAGAAGTATGGCCGCGTTGTACTCCGCTTCGTTGTTGGTCTTGCGTCCGAGGTAGCTCGCAGTCTCCCAGACCGCGGCGCCGTCGCCGCCGTCGAGCCATGCGCCCGCGCCAGCGTCTCCGGGGTTGCCGCGCGACGCTCCGTCAAAGTATCCCGTCATTTCCAATGTGCAGTTGCTCCCTCCGCCGCATTTTTTGCGCTATACTTTCCTATTATATGCGACAGTAATACGGAGGTAAACACTATGGCCGCAGTTAAAAAGACGAACGCAGTACGACAGCTCGAAAGCAAGAAGATCCCCTTCGAGCTGTTGGAATACGAGATAGACGAGGAGCTGCTGTCCGCTGAGGACGCGGCGGCAAAGACCGGCATCCCAGAAGAGCGGACTTTCAAAACGCTCTGCTGCCGCGGAGACAAGACGGGCGTGATGATGGTCTGCGTGCCCGCGGGGCGCGAGCTGGACTTCAAGGCGCTCGCCGCAGCCTCCGGCAACAAGAGCGCCGAGCTCGTGCATCTCAAGGAGGTGCAGGGGCTCACCGGCTACGTGCGCGGCGGCTGCTCGCCGCTCGGCACGAAGAAAAAATATCCCGTCGTCATCGACGACTCCGCGATGAAGTTCGATTTCATCACGGTCAACGCTGGGCACCGCGGGCTGCTCTTCAAGCTTGCGCCCGCCGATTTGGTGAAAGCGACGGAAGCGAAGCTCGCGCCGATAATGAGATGACCCCTGCTGCGGAGCTTGCGCCGGCTCCTAAAAAATGGCAGCTCATACTCGCGTACTTCCTTATGTACGTCGTATGGGGGTCGTCGTATCTTGCGATACGTTACTCGGTCGAGACCATTCCGCCGTTTTTGTCGGGCGGCCTGCGCTTTGCGACGGCAGGTGCCATCCTGCTGCCGCTGCGCCTTTTACAGACGCGCGACATCCCGACGGTGCGCGGCTGGGTCGCCGCGTTCGTCACGTCGCTGCTGCCGTTCTCCGTAACCTACGGACTCATCACGACCGCCGAGACGGTCATTCCGTCGTCTATAGCGGCGCTGCTGCTAGCGATAGAGCCGCTGTGGTTCTGCCTGCTCGGCTGGCTCTTCTTCAAAGGCAAAAAGCCTGAGCCCCGCCACTACATAGGCATAGCGGCGGGCTTCGCCGGAGTCTGCATCCTCATCGCGGGAGACCCGAACGCGGACCTCTCGCTGCGCACCGGCTACACTTTCTGGATGCTGCTCGTCGTCGCGGCAAGCGTGACGTGGGTCGTCGGCGCGTTTATTTCAAAGACTCCCGGCATACATCATGACCCGCTGACAGTCTCCGGCATGCAGATGATATGCGGCGGGGCCCAGATGATGCTGCTCCAGCTCGCAGTGTCTGCTTACACCGGAGAGTACCCCGACTTTGGAGGCATTTCGATGCGCTCGCTCGTCGCGCTCGGCTATCTTATCTTCTTCGGCTCTCTCGCGGGCTACACCTCGTTCGTCTGGCTCATGCGCTGCCAGCCCGCGAACCGCGTCGGCACGCACGCATTCGTCAACCCCGTAATAGCGGTCATAATGGGATGGCTCGTCGGCGGAGAACGGCTCCGCGCGAACGTCGTGATAGCGACGGCGCTGGTCGTCGTCTCCGTCGTCATCATGATATGGGAAAAGCGGAAATGATTTCCAGTGCGGCGTCATATGTTGTAAAATAAATATGAAGTCAGAGGCAGTTCTCAAATTTTATAAACAACACTGAAAGGAGACATTTCAATGTCAAAAGAAGTAGTAAGCACGACAAACGCACCGGCGGCGATAGGCCCCTACTCCCAGGCGATCAAGGCAGGCGGATTCCTTTTCATATCGGGACAGATCCCGCTCGACCCCGCGACCGGAACGGTGGTTCCCGGATGCGTCGGTTGCCAGGCCGAGCAGTCGCTGAAGAACCTCTCCGCGATACTCGCAAGCCAGGGGCTCACGACGGCCGACGTCGTCAAGACGACGGTCTTCATTAAGGATATGAACGACTTCGCGACGGTCAACGAGGTATATGCGAAGTACTTCGCCGAAAACGCCCCCGCGCGCTCCTGCGTCGAGGTCGGACGCCTTCCGAAGGATGTGCTCGTAGAGATAGAGGCTATAGCGGCCTGCAAGTAAACTGTAAAGATAACGAAAAAAGCGGACGCTCAGTGCGTCCGCTTTTTTCGTTATAAAACTTACCGTAAAGCGCGCAGCTTCGGCGTTGCAGTCGTGGATGCTGATATATTCTTCGGAATCGCGGCGTTTATACATTTACCCGCCGAGCTTTCCCGTCTCTCCTATCCTTTTTACAATCTCCGCCGCCGTGGGCGTGACGGCGAGGCCGCCCTGCGAAGTCTCTCGCAGCGCGGGAGCCATCATTCTGCCTATCTGCCCCATCGAATCTATCACTTCGTCGAGCGGTATCGCCGACTCAATACCGGCGAGCGCCATATCTGCGCAAATTATACCGTTCGCGACTAATATGCCGTTGCGCTTTATGCAGGGACACTCCACGAGTCCGCCCACGGGGTCGCAGGCGAGGCCGAGGACGGATTTGAAGGTCATCGCGGCGGCGTGCGCGGAAGCCGCGGGCGAGCCGCCTTCGAGATAGACGAGCGCCGCGGAACCCATAGCCGCGGCCGCGCCGCATTCGGCCTGACAGCCCCCGTCTGCGCCAGCGAGCGTCGCGCGGAAGGCCGTCACCTCGCCGACCGCGCCCGCCGTAATGAGCGCGTTTACGAGCAATTCGTCCGTGTCCTTGCCTTTGCCGCGGAAAAATTCCCACGCGAATATCATGCCGGGGATGATGCCGCAGCTTCCCGCCGTCGGCGCGGCGACGATTCGCCCCATGACGGCGTTGTACGAGGCGACCTCCATCGCCGTCGCCGATGCCGCCGCTATGAACTCGCCCGCCATTCCGCCTCCGTGCGCGCGCAGTTTCGCACCCATCGGCCGCTCTATGCGGCAGGGTATCGTGTTCGCGCAGGCCTCGCGCACGCTGCGTCTCATGTCAGCGAGCCGCTCAGCCATGCGCGCGCATATCTCTTCGGGCGCGATGCCGCTTTCTTTAGAGTCGAGAATTATCACGGCCTCCGGGAAAGAAATTTTTTTCTCCTCCGCAAGCGCTACGATTTTCTCTACGGCCTTGAGCATCAGTCTTCACCCTCTATCTTTATCACTCGGACGATGCCCGGGTGCATGTTGCGCATCACTTCCGTGTCCACGCCGGCGCCCGCCGGGTCGAGCTCTATCACCATTGTGGCGAGTCCGCCGCGCGAGTCGCGGTGCAGCTTCATTGTAGCGATATTCACGCCGTGAGCCGAGAGGTACGACGTAACGGCGCTGACGACGCCCTGCACGTCCTTGTTCATTATTATTACGGCCGGCAGCGCGCACGATATGTCTACCTGGAAGCCGTCTAGCTTGTGCAGCAGCACCGCGCCGCCGCCTATCGAGTATCCGACCGCCTCCATCGTGCGTCCTTCGCCTTCGACGACGATGCGCACGGAATTTGGATGCGCGCCAGCGACTTCTTCTGTATGGAACTCGAATTCCATCCCGGCCTCGCGCGCAAGCTCGAAAGCGCGCCTTATGCCAGGGTCGTCCTGCGTCATGCCCATGAGCCCGGCGACGAGCGCCTTGTCCGTTCCGTGCCCTGCGCCGGTGCTCGCGAAGCTGCCGCGCATATATAGCGCCGCTTTTTTTATCTCGCCGCCCCAGCACATGCGGACGATGCGCCCGATGTGCGCCGCTCCCGCAGTGTGGCTAGACGACGGCCCGACCATGACGGGCCCGATGATTTCCCAAACCGGCATACCATCACCCCGATTTCAGAAGATTATGCGATACGAGGCTATCTTATATGAAGCGGACGCAAATGACAAACGCGGGCGCAAAGCGCCGGACGTTCCGCCGCGCCGGAGCGCGCGCATACGGCGCGGCAGCGCGCCGCAGATTTACGGACGCGATGCGGAACTGCGGATTTTCCCCAGCTTTGACGAAAACAGAGAGCCGCGCGTGCCCCACTACTGTGCGCCGGACTTGCCCGCAATTCTCCGCGCGCGCGTCAATTTCATGCAGACGGGTACGAGTTCGGTCGCTCGCAGTAAACCATCGCTTCGCCGTATATTCCGCGCAAAGAAGAAAAATCGTTTTCCCTGGGTGCACGCCGCATTCTGCTCTTGACAAATAAAATCTTCGGTGTATCATACCTCACCAGGATAAATGAACTTTTTATTATTTTATCCAATCTAAATTGTTAAATCTACAGCAATTTATGAACCATCGTAAGAGAAGTAAGTGGGCATAAGGTTGTAGAAAACAAATTATTAGATAAATAGAAAATAAAAAGCTCATATAAGTTTAAGAAAAATATAAATTTTTAATCGGAGGTTATTTTTCTATGAAAGCTGTTTGCGTAGTTTGCGAGGCCAATGTCACCGTCCCGGACGATTGCTGCGAAGGCGAGCTCGTCATCTGCCCCGACTGCGGGACCGAGCTCGAGGTAGTTTCGCTAGAACCGCTCACGCTTGAGGAAGCGCCGCAGGTTCAGGAAGACTGGGGAGAATAATGGCCGTCCTGCGCATTCTCTTCACGCGCCTGCGCACCGAAGAGAAGCTGCTTAAAGAGGCCGCCGCACGCCTCGGCATCCCGTGCGAGCTTCAGCTCGTTTCCGATACCGTATTCGGCGGCGAACCGTTCTGTTCGCAGGACGACGTCGTGCTCGCGCGCTGCGTCTCGCACAACCAGAACGAGGCAGTCGCGCAGATGCTTGAAACTCAGGGCATCCGCGTCGTGAACTCGTCGCACGTCATGGGCGTCTGCGGCAACAAGCTGACGACGTCGTGCGTACTCGCGCAGGCGGGCGTACCGCAGCCTAAGTTCCTCGTCGCTTTCACGCAGGAGGGCGCGCTCGAAGCCGTCGAGCGTCTTGGCTATCCCGCGGTCTGCAAGCCCGTTTCAGGAAGCTGGGGCCGCCTGCTCGCGAAGCTTAACGACAGGGAGAGCGCGGAGGCCGTCTTCGAACACAAGGCGATGCTCGGCGCGATACACAACACCTTCTATATTCAGGAGTTCGTCGACAAGGGCAGCTTCGACGTGCGCGCATTCGTCGTAGACGGAGAGCCGCTCTGCGCTATAGCGCGCTCGAGCGAGCACTGGATCACGAACACGGCGCGCGGAGGCTCGGCCTCGAACATGCCGCTCGACGACGAGGTGTCCGGGCTGCTGCGCTCCGTTCACAGGGCGATTGGCGGCGAGTTCCTCGCGATCGACCTGTTCAAGAGCAACGGCCGCTGGCTCGTCAACGAGGTCAACGACGGCGGCGAGTTCCGCAATTCGATAGCCCCGACCGGTAAGGACATTCCGGGCGCAGTCGTCGAGGCTGCTTGGAACAAGAGAAGATAATGATGAATACTTTCGCGGTCCGCACAACGCTCATAAAGCGCGGAAAGTGCAAGCGCATAAAGCGCTCGCTTGGCGGGACGCGGATTTTTGCCGGAAGTTTCTAGCGCTTGGGCGCTGACGGCGGATTCACGGCTCGCTCCATACGGAAGCGGGCCATTATTTTTGAGTTTTCATAAATTTTTCGAAGGGGAGAATTTTTCATGTCAGACAAGATTCCCGTAACAATATGGGGAGCGACGGGCTTCGCCGGCGCGGAGCTGCTTCGTATCTTCGCGCGTCATCCGCATTTCGAGGTCATAGGCGCGGTCTCGCGCTCAAAGGCGGGCACGTCTGTAGGCGCGGCGCACCCGCATCTGCGCCATGTATATAACGAGATGACTTTCATATCTCCGGAGGAAGCGGCGCAGCTTTCGCCCGCCGTCTCGTTCCTCGCGCTGCCCCACCGCGCTTCGGCGCAGGAGGCTGTGCGCAGGCTCGAAGCGGGCGAGCGCGTCGTCGATCTTTCGGCGGACTTCCGCCTCCGCAGCGCGGAAGAGTATAAGAACTGGTACGGCGTTGACCACCCAGCTCCTGAACTTCTCTCGGAGGCAGTCTACGGCCTTCCGGAACTGCACCGCGCCGAGATGGCGAACGCGCGGCTTATCTCCGGTGTCGGCTGTAACGCGACGTCTGTCATCACGGCGCTGCTCCCGCTCGCGAAGGCCGGGCTGATAGAAGAGGCACGCATCGAGTGCCGCGTCGGCTCGTCCGAGGCTGGCGCTAACGCGGACGAAGGCTCGGCGCACGCGATGCGCAGCCGTGCGATGCGCGTAGTCAGCCCATTCGTACACCGCCACATGGCGGAGGTAGTACAGGAGCTTTCGCTGCCTATGAGCGCATTTACGATGGGCGTCACTACGGCGGAGATGGTGCGCGGCATCCAGTGCCTCGCGCACGTCACTCTGAACCGCCAGGTACGCGAGGCGGAGATATGGAAGCTCTACCGCGCCGCGTGGAACGGCGAGCCGTTCGTCTCTTTCACACCCGCCAAGCCGGCGCACTTCCGCATTCCCGATCCGCGCTTCGTCCTGGGCAGCAACCGCGTGCTGACAGGCTTCATGCTTGCGGATGACGGCCGCCGTATGATAGCGGCGTCGGCTATAGACAACCTTATGAAAGGCGCGGCGGGCTCCGCCGTCCAGTGCGCGAACCTGATGTTCGGCCTTGACGAGACGGAAGGGCTCGACATGATGCCCGTCTATCCGGCATAGGAGGCACGTAATTATGATAGGAGTCGTAAAAATCGGCGGCGCTTCGGGCAACGCGCTCGAGCCGCTCATGGATGAAGTTGCTAAAAGAGTCGCCGCAGGCGAGCGCTGGATAGTCGTACACGGCGCGAGCGGCGTTATGAACGACCTATGCGCAGAGCGCGGAGTAGCGATACGCATGGTGACGAGCCCGAGCGGCTACAGAAGCCGCTTCGTCGGCAAGAAAGAGCGCGAGTTGTTCCGCGAGGCCGCGCTTGCGTACGGCGCGCGCATAAAGGCGCTTCTCGCCGAACGCGGCGTGAAAGCGGAACAGGCCGACCCGGAACAGGCGGCCTACGCCGTCGCTAAACGCAAGGACTTCCTGCGCGAAAGCGTCAACGGACGCATAAGGATACTGCGCGGCAACTACAGCGGAACGGTTACCAAAATCGACGCGGCGCCGCTGACGGCGATGCTCGACGCTGGGATAGTCCCCGTCGTGCCGCCGCTCGCGCTCGACGCGGAACTTTCTATATCGCTCAACATAGACGGAGACCGCCTCGCGGCGCAGATAGCAGGCGCGGTGCGCGCGGAGATCATGGTTATACTCTCCAACGTCCCCGGCCTCATGAAAAATATCGACGACCCTGATTCGCTCATAACTTCGGGCCGCCTCGCACAGTGGGACGTTATAGAACATTACGCCGAAGGCAACATGAAAAGGAAGCTCGTCGCCTGCAAAGAGGCGCTCGAACTCTCCGTGCCGAAAGTTTATCTAGCAGACGGGCGCGTACAGTCGCCAATAGCGAACGCCGAGGAGGGACACGGGACATGTCTGGTTCGTTAAGCAAGCTTTTCGGGGGGCGCGGCCTTGTGCTGACGCACGGGGACGGGCCATACGTTTGGGACGCGCAGGGCCGCTGCTACGTCGATTTCTTCAACGGACACGGCGCGGCGCTCTTCGGACACGCGCACCCCGCGCTCATCGAAGCGGTAAAAGAAGCCTCGGCGGGAGTATGGAGCTGCGGCGCCGGCTACGAGTCGCCGGCACGCGAAGAGGTGGCGGAGCTTCTCGCCGAGGGCACGGGACGCGACTCGACCGTATTTTTATGCAACAGCGGCACAGAAGCCATTGAGGGCGCGCTCAAGCTTGCAGCCGCGCTGCACAAAGGGCGCGACGAAATCATAGCGGCGCGCCGCGGATTCCACGGGCGCAGCTGCGGCTCGCTCGGCCTCACCTTCAACCCGAAATACCGCGCGCCCTTCGCCTCCTTCATACATGCGGCGAAGCACTACGCGCCCGAAGAAATTCCCGAAAAAATCACCGACGCGACGCTCGCCGTATTCATCGAACCAGTGCAGGGCGAGGGCGGCGTCTATCCGATACCGGAGGAAGTCGGCCGCGCTATAACTGAAGCGTGCCGCGCGCACGGCACGCTGCTAGTCGCCGACGAAGTGCAGACCGGGCTCGGACGCTGCGGAAGCTTCTTCGCCTCGCACCGTCACGGCCTTGATCCAGACATCGTCTGCGTCGCTAAGGGGCTCGCCGGCGGGCTTCCTGCCGGCGCTGTGGTATGGCGTAGCGAGCTCGGCGACTTCCCGCCTCACACGCACGGCTCTACCTACGGCGGCAACGAATTCGTCGCCCGAGTATCGGCGGCGGCGCTCAAGCTCATCAAAAGAGAAAACCTCTGCGCGCACGCCGAAGAGCTCGGCGATTTCATCCGCTCTGAAATAAAAAGAAGAAACATTCCGCTCGTCAACGCCGTGCGAGGCGACGGACTGCTCATAGGCGTGGAGAGCGACATACCTTCACAGGATATAGTCAAAGCGCTCCAGGACAACAGGCTGCTCGCGCTCCCCGCCGGGCCGAGGGTCGTGCGTTTCCTGCCATCCTTCGCAGTGACGCGCGAGGCGGCCTCCGAGGG
>URAG01000082.1 GCA_900545755.1 uncultured Cloacibacillus sp.
GTTTCCTACTACGCTTCCAATAACCGCTCCGATTACAGCTCCGGCCACTACGTCGCTCGTGCCGTGATGATGATGCGGCGACGGGGGAGGCGGAGGCGGCGGGGGAGTCGGCCTCGGCGGACGCGGTGCAGGTTTAGGAGGAGGCGGCGTGTGAGGCCCAGGACCGGCCCTGTGTATTCCAGGCCCGCCGTGGCGCGGTCCATGATGCGGAGGGGCTGCGAACGCCTGCGAACTTCCGGCCAACATCGCTGCGGCTGCAAAAACGGCGGTTATTTTTCCTACTTTTCTCCAAATCGGGCTCGACATAAGCTGTCACCTCCTCTCTTTCCTTTGATTTATATTGAGCCTGTCGTTCAGAAAATCTATGTGCGTCGTGTATCTACGGCCTGCCAGGTCCGGGTTTGCCGGGCGCCGGCTTAGGAGCTGGCCCGGGCTTCGGAGCCGGTTTGGGTGCAGGGCCCGGCTTGGGGGCCGGTTTGTTGACTGCCGGTCCGGGCTTGCTTGGTCCGGGCTTGTGGACCGCCGATCCTGGTTTTCCGGGGCCAGGCTTCGGAGCCGGCTGATGTATTCCGGGATTCGGCTCAGGCCCAGGTTTCGGTCCGGGCTTCGGAGCCGCAATTGCCGCTGAGCATCCCGCTACCATCGCCATCGCTATGAACGCCGTTGTAACTTTTCCCACTTGTTTGAAAAATTTCCCGCTCATTTACGAACACTTCCCTTTTCCGTTCTGCCTGAGGTTTGCTTTCCTCTGTAGCTATTATTTTAGTCGGAGAATGTGGCGGATTTCTGTTGTAAATAAGGCTGTTTCGTGAGGATTTTGTGGGGATTTTGTGTATCTGTCACGAATATTGCGCCAGCCTCCGCGGATGTGGAGACGAACGCCGCCCCTCGCTTCGGCCCGTAACGCGCGGCGCAAAGTATCGCGCAGTATATGCGCCCGGGCGCAGCACGAGCACAAAAAAAGACGGGCGCGAGGCCCGTCTTTCTCGATTCTGTCTTAAAGAGCTTAGAGGAAGAAGCCCTTTATCTTGAGTTCGTCCGCGACGCGCTTGATGGCGACGAGGAACGCCGCGCGGCGCATCTTCACGTTGTGCTCCTGCGCGTAGTCCCAGACTCTCTTGAAGTTGTCCTTCATGATCGGGACGAGGCGGCTGTTGTACTCTTCCTCGGTCCAGAAGAATCCAGCGAGGTCCTGTACCCACTCGAAGTAGGAGCCGATGACTCCGCCGCTGTTCGCGAGGAAGTCGGGAACGACGAGGATTCCGCGCTCGTCGAGGATCTTGTCGCCCTCGGGGCGGACGGGGCCGTTCGCGCCTTCGACGATGTATTTGCACTTGAGCAACGGC
Organism: uncultured Cloacibacillus sp.; assembly: GCA_900545755.1. Lineage (GTDB taxonomy): Bacteria > Synergistota > Synergistia > Synergistales > Synergistaceae > Caccocola. The sequence continues at coordinate 1,347 of URAG01000082.1, forward strand.
GCGTTCTTTTCGCTGATGACGCCTTCAAGGGCGCAGGGCGAGAGGACGAGGCATTCCTGCTCAAGTATCTCTTCGCCGTTCATCTTGACGAGGCCCGGCTCCGCGTAACCGTCGAGTATGCGTTTCGGATGCTTCTCGACATAGGCCTTCGCCGCTTCGACGTCGATTCCGTTCGGGTTGTAGTAGCCGCCGGTGATGTCGCTGATTCCGACGATCTTGCAGCCCGCGTTGTGGAGGAACAGCGCGTTGTAGGTTCCGACGTTGCCGAAGCCCTGTACTATGACTGTGGCGTCCTTCGGCTCGATATTCTGTCTCTTGAGCAGTTCAAGAACGCAGGTGGCGACGCCCAGTCCGGTCGCGGCGGTGCGTCCCTTGGAACCCCAGTAGGCGACGGGCTTTCCGGTGACTACGCCGGGCTCGAGGTGGCCGCGGAGTTTTGAGATGGTGTCCATGATCCAGACCATCTCAGGGCCGCCGGTATTGACGTCGGGAGCGGGCACGTCGGTCCAGTCGCCGATGAACGGAGCGATGCGCGCCGCGAAGGTGCGGGTCATCATCTCGCGCTCGCGCGGCGAGAGCTCAAAGGGGTCTACGGAAATTCCGCCCTTGCCGCCGCCGTAAGGGATACCGGCGAGCGAGCACTTCCAGGTCATAAGGCTCGCAAGAGCCTCGCACTCTTCAAGGTTGACGTCCGGGTGGAAACGGAGGCCGCCCTTCGCCGGTCCGCAGACCGTCGAGTGCTGTACACGATAACCTTCGAAAACTCTAACCGAGCCGTCGTCCATCTGGACGGGGATGGAGACGCAAATAGCGCGCTCCGGGCGGCTCAATACCTCGATGAGGCCATCTTCAAGCCCCATTTCCTCAGCCGCATCGTAGAAGTTCTCAAGTGCGGTGTGGAGAAGTACGTTTTTGGAAGTACGTTTCTGTACGGCCATACAAAAAACCCCCTTAGTTTTTTCGCCCGTTTAGGGCGCAGTCATAAAATTTTCATCCCTCAGGATTTAATTTTTACGCACACTAATATTGTATGCCCTAACACTTTTCTAGTAAAGGGGGGCGGAAGGCGCAATATTTATACAAATAACTGAAAATATCGCCATATTCACATAATTCGGGGAATGCCTTGTGAAATGAGCCGCAGGCGTACACAAAACCTCGCGAAATTTTTATAAAAATAATTTTACAAAGACGACTGCGAAAATGAGTCCTGGCAGCATGTTCATTATCCGTATCTTCATAAGGCCGAGCAGGTTGACCCCTATCGCCATCAGCATCAGCCCTCCGGTCGCGCTCATCTCGACGACCGCCGCATCTGACATGAAGGGCTGCATCCACCCAGCCGCAAGCGTAAGCGCCGCCTGGTAGACGAAGACGGAGATGCAGGAGAAAAGCACGCCAGCGCCGAGCGACGCGGCCATCGCGACCGAAATCATGCCGTCGAGCAGCCCCTTGGCGAGCAGCAGCGACGGGTATCCGCCGAGCCCCTCCTCGAAAGAGCCGAGCACCGCCATGGAGCCGGTGCAGTAAATCAGGCTGGCGGTGACGAATCCCTGGGAGAAGCCGCCGGACGCGCCGCCCATTCGCTTCTCGGCGCGCGCGCTGAGCTTCTCAAAGGCCGTCTCGATCCCGACGAGTTCACCTGTGAGCGAGCCGAGCGCTATGCTCGCGATTACGACCAGCGAATGTTCCGTCTTTATCGCCATGCTTACGCCGAGTGAAATTATAAAAAGCGCCATCCCCTGCACGGGAAGTTCAAGAATTTTCTGCGGTATCCTGCTGCGCAGCAGAAGCCCGGCGAGGCTCCCGCATATAATGAGAAAAGCGTTCGACAAGCTTCCGAAAAGAGGAACAGATGTGATAAAGTCCAAAGCTCCAGCCCCCATATAAAAATCGCGCCGCGCCGGACGGGGCGCGCCGACTTTATATTATATCCGATATCAGCAAAACTTGCCGTGCGCGGGCATGAAAAAAGCGCGCCCCGTGCGGGACGCGCCTTATGTTCGGATGAAAGAACTACTTCAGTTCGACCTTCGCTCCGGCCTCTTCGAGCTTCTTCTTCATCTCTTCGGCCTCTTCCTTCGCTACGCCTTCCTTGACCGTCTTGGGGGCGCCGTCGACCATGTCCTTGGCTTCCTTCAGGCCGAGGCCGGTGATCTCGCGGACGACCTTGATGACGCTGATTTTGTTCGCGCCGTGGTCGGCGAGGACTACGTCGAACTCGGTCTTCTCTTCCTCTGCGGGGGCCGCGGCGGCGCCGGCTGCGGGCATGCCGGCCATCGGCATCATCATCGCGGGGGCCGCGGCGCTGACGCCGAACTTCTCTTCAAGTTCCTTAACGAGCTCGGAAAGCTCGAGCACGGACATTTCGCTGATAGCCTGGATGAGTTCTTCTCTGGTCATTTTATTTTCCTCCTGAAATTATCTTATTATGTTAAGCGGCTAGGCCGCCAAGCTCTCCCGCTCTTGCGGGAATTGTGAAAACCGCTCCGCGCATACTACGCGGCGGTCTCCTCCTTCTTGTCCTTGATCTGGGAAAGGACGGTGACGAAGTTTCTCTGCGGGCCGGAAAGAACCGTGACGAGTCCGCGAAGCGGAGCCGCGATCGTTCCGACGACCTGCGCGATAAGCTGATCCTTCGAGGGCAGATCCGCGAGTGCGAAGACCTGCTGCTGGTTAAGAACCTGCCGTCCGCCGAGGATGGCGCCCTTGACGACGAGGGCCTCGTTGCCCTTCTCCTTCGCGAAGTCGCGCACTGCCTTTGCGACGGCGGCGGCGTCTCCGTAGGAAATGACGTAGCCGTTCGGGCCGAAGTCATATTCGGGAGCCTGCACCATACCGCACTCCTGGAGCGCGATGCGCATAAGCGTGTTCTTGCTGACCTTCATCTCTCCGCCTGCTTTGCGGATAAGGCGGCGGATCTCGCTTATCTTCTTAACGGTAAGGCCGCGGTACTCGACGATGATCACGGCGTCGCTCTTCTTCAGAGCCTCGCAGAGCATATCGATATTTTCGCGTTTAGCCTGTGTAGGCATATTCGATTTCACCTCCTGTAATTTAAGTTGGATCGGAATGCCGCACAGCCCGTAAACGGGTAAAAAAAACGGCCTCCGAACTCAAGAGCCCGGAAGCCATAAAATAGTCGTATGGACATAATTTATCCTTCGCGAGACCTCGGCAGGAAATTAAGCGCAAAGGCACCTGCTGTCTTGAGTCATAGCAGAGAGATTATAAGCTCTTGCCGTACGTTTGTCAAAAGTTTCCGCACGGGCTTTTGCAGCGCGGCGCGAAATTGTAAAATTGTCTCAGGCCTTATTAAAGGAGGAAATCTCATGCTCAGGATAGGACTTGCGCAGATGGATATAAAACTTGGCGACCGCGAGGCGAATTTCGCGGCGGCCGCTGACTGGATGAAAAAATACTGGACGCCGTCGGAGATGGAAACAGTCGTAGTGCTGCCCGAGATGTTCGACGTCGGATACGTTATAGAAAAAGCCGGCAAATACGCGGACCGCGACGCGGAGCGCGCCGTGGAGTTCCTTTCAGGGCTTGCACGCCGCTACAACGTCTGGTTTGCGGGCGGCTCCGTACTTGCGCAAGCCGTGGGCGGAGCCGTAAACAGAGCGCTCGTCGTGAATCCGCGCGGAGAATACGTCGCGCATTACGACAAAGTACATCTCGTGCCGATGATGGACGAGGACAAATACCTGAGCGGCGGCTCAGAGTTTTGCTCGTTTGAAATAGGCGGCGTGAAATGCGCGCTCGCGATATGTTACGACCTGCGCTTCTGCGAGTGGTTCCGCATGGGCGCGCTCGCCGGCGCGCAGATATTTTTCATCTCAGCGGAGTGGCCGCGCCCTCGCATAGAGCACTGGCGCACGCTGCTGCGCGCGCGCGCGATCGAGAACATGATCTACATAGCCGCCTGCAACCGCGTCGGGGACACACCGTCGGACAGCTTCCCTGGATATTCCGCGGTCATAGACCCGTGGGGCGCGCCGCTATGCGAGGCCGCCGAAGCGCCGTTCGGCGCTTTCGTCGAAATAGAGCCTCGGAAAGCCGAGGAGGCGAGACGCTTTATAAAAACGTTCGAAATGCGCAGATCAGAGCTGTATAAGTTATAATGTCTCGCATAGACTATATAAACGGAGTTGTTGCAGAATGAAGAAACTAACTTTGATAATAGCCGCGGCGCTCATGGCGTTTTTTGCCTCCGCCGCTTTTGCGAAACCGTCGGTAACGGAATTCAGAGACAAGCAGATCCCTATAACGAGCATCAAGACGGTGCTAGTCATGCCGGTTGGCTACGAGATAACGGTGCCGGAGTCCGAGGCGTTCCTTGTCGAGGCGGCGGAGCAGAAATGGCAGGATTTCACGCTGAACAAAAAAGAGCGCTTCCCTTTTGTGATGCGCACGCCGAAGGAGGTAATAGACCGCGCCGCCTTCATCACCGGCGAGCAGCCTGAGCCGATGACGCCGACCGCGCTTGCGCACAAGGCTTACAACCTCGCGCCGGACCACGTGGACGCGGTGCTGATGTGTACCGTCACGAAATGCGCCGTAGGCAAAATACACCACCCGGAGGAGTACGTGACGAAGTACCGCTACGAGGACAGGCCGATATGGCGCAACAACCGCTGGGAGACGCAGCGCGTCCAGATACCTTACGAGGAATATCAGCCTGCGTGGGACGAGAGCGTATCTATGGGCGCAGTCAAAGTCGAGCTTCGCGCCGCGAAGGACGGACACCTCATATACGGAGTTACCGTCTCCGCCAACACCGGCGCGGATCTCTTCAGCGAAGCCCCGTCTCTGACGAAGCATATCCAGAACGTAATCGAAAACGCCGCGAAGCGTATCCCCGTGAAATAGAATGGCTGGGGGCAGAACCCGCGCCGCGGAGGCGACTGCGCTCATGCAGGAGGCTCACCGCCTGCTCGATGAGCCCGGATGTAGTATTTCTTTCTCGCCCGCTAAGAGCGGTAACCTAATGATGTACTGCAACGGCGATTTTATAGGCGGGCTCTTCGACGGCGAACTGTGTCTCGTCTATACGGACGCGGCAGCGGAGTTGCTTGGCCGCCCCGAACCGGTCTACCGCGGCTATTCGAGCGAAGCGCTCCACAGAATGCTGCTCGTCCCTTTTGATATGGCGAAGGAGGCGCTGCGATTGACGAAGCTCGAAACGCTGAGTTGGAAAGAATATGTCTACGACATCGCCGCGGTGAGCGTCGGAGCCTCAGTTTTAGAAGATTTCTACGACGAAAACGCCGTTTTCCTGCGCTTCTGTCATGAGAACGGGTTACTTCAAAAACCAGCGCTAGACGGGCGTGGGCGAATAATCCGCACGTTTTTTATAAAACGCGACCTGACCGGCGATGGACGGAAATATTTCACGCGGCTGCTCGGCAAGTTTTTAGCGTTCTGCGATAGGAACGGCAAAACGCCGCTTGAAAAAATGCTTCCGCGCTGGCTCGCGGCGCTGAAAAAGAAAAGCTGACGGCATTCCGCTCGCTGATATCACCCATACCGCAAAAAGAGACGAAAAAAGCCCCGGCATAAACCGGGGCTTGATTTTTTTGTTTTCCGTCTGAACTAGTCGGCAGAGGAAACTTCCTTCTGAGCCTGGACGGGGTCTATCTGGATGCCGACGCCCATCGTCGTAGTGACGGTGATTCCCTTGATATAGGTGCCTTTAACCGCCGCGGGGCGCACCTTAACGATGGCGCGGAGCAGAGCCCTGACGTTTCCGATGAGGTTCTCGACGGGGAACGAAGCCTTGCCAACCGCGTTGTGGGTAATGGCGGTCTTGTCGACGCGGAACTCTACGCGGCCGGCCTTGATCTCTTTGATGGCATCGGCGACGTCGAACGTGACAGTGTTGGTCTTAGCGCTCGGCATAAGTCCGCGGGGTCCGAGAACCTTACCGAGGCGTCCGGCGACCTTCATAATGTCCGGCGTGGCGATTACCGCATCGAAATCAAGTCTGCCGTTCTGGATCTCAGCGACCAGGTCTTCGCCGCCGACGATGTCCGCGCCCGCGTCCTGGGCTTCCCTCTGCTTCTCGCCGAGAGCGAGGACGGCCACTCTCTTCGTGTGGCCCGTTCCGAAGGGAAGCACGATGGTGCTGCGCACCTGCTGGTCCGCGTGACGGGGGTCAACGCCCAGACGAACATGGAGTTCGAGGCTTTCGTCAAACTTCGCCGTCGCGCATTCTTTTGCGAGCGTTACGGCTTCCGAAAGCGGATACTGTTTCGTGAGATCGACTTTTTCGAGCAGCGCCTTGTAACGTTTTCCTGTTCTTGACATTTTAAATTTCCTCCTTGTGGTGATAACGGACGTTTTTTGCGTCCTTCCACTCCCGGCGCGCCGGGATTTCAGGCTATTTTACGATTTCGAATCCCATCGAGCGGGCCGTGCCTTCAATCATGCGCATAGCCGCTTCGATGTCGTTCGCGTTGAGGTCGGGCATCTTGAGCGCCGCGATCTCTTCAACCTGCTTCTTCGTGAGCTTGCCGACTTTGTCCTTGTTGGGAACCGCCGAGCCCTTGTCCTTGCCGGCAGCCTTCTTGATGAGGACGCTTGCCGGCGGGGTCTTGAGGACGAAGGTGAAGCTGCGGTCGGCGTAGACTGTGATGACTACCGGGATGATGAGTCCGACCTGGTCGGCTGTCTTGGCGTTGAACGCCTTGACAAATTCCATGATATTGATGCCGCGCTGTCCAAGCGCCGGTCCTACCGGCGGAGCCGGCGTGGCTTTTCCCGCGGGAAGCTGAAGCTTAAGCTCCCCAACTACTTTCTTAGCCATGACGATGTTTCCTCCTTAGATTGAAGCCTCCGCATCGTGCGGAGACTGTTATTCGTTTGTCAAAGTGCGCGCGTGGATTTTTCCGCGCTAGATCTTCTCCAAGTCGTTGTAATCCGCCTCGACGTCGGTCTCGCGACCGAACACCGTGATGCGGAACTTGATTTTAGCCTTATCGGCGTCTATCTCGACCACCGGTCCGCTCTGTCCCGCGAACGGCCCGTTCTTCACCTGTATCATGTCTCCGATGTGGAAGTCGACCTCCACCTTCGGCTTGGCCTCTTTACCGAGCTTGCGCATGATTTCCTCGGCTTCTTTGGGCGAAAGCGGGATAGGATGGTTGCCTGAGCCTACGAAGCCCGTGACCCCAGGCGTATGGCGAACGACATACCAGGACTGGTCTTCGAGTATCATTTCGACCAGGACGTAGCTCGGGAAGACTTTACGCTTGACGCGCTTCGTCTTTCCGTCTTTTATCGTCACTTTCTCCTCGACGGGGACGAGGACGCGGAAGATCCTGTCTTCCATGCCCATAGTGGCGATGCGCTGGTCGAGGTTGGCTTTGACCTTGTTCTCGTAGCCCGAGTAGGTCTGGACTATGTACCAGCGGCGTTCCTGTGTATTTCCAAATAATTCGCTCATGTTAAAAGAGGACATAAGCCCTCTCCACCTCCAAGATTACTGTCGAGACGCTTCTGTCTGCCCGAGAGGCTTTTACTGTATGAACGTGGAGAATACTCCGGTGAGTACTAAATCTACCAGTCCAAGATAAGCCGACGCAATAGCCGTGACGACGACGACGATTACAGTGGAATACCACAGCTGCTGTTTCGTAGGCCAAGCTACTTTTTTAAGTTCGGCTCTTGACTCCCGCACATAGTCGAGGACTTTATCCATCAACCCCGACCTCCTCGTTTATCGACTTTGATATAAATTTTTAATGCCTAACCGTTCCAGGAGAATAAAAAAATGGCAGGCCTGGAAGGATTCGAACCCTCAACCCCCGCATTTGGAGTGCGGTGCTCTAACCAGTTCGAGCTACAGACCTGCATGCGAAGAGTATTCTACACTATTTGCACTCTTTATGCAAGGTGTGCTTGTCGCAGAACTTGCAGTATTTTTTCTTCTCCAGCTTCTTCTGAGCCTTTTTCTTATTTACAAGCGTGACGTAGTTGCGGCGCTTGCACTCGGTGCACTGAAGACCGATGATGTCAGCCATGCTTATTCACTCCAGACAAAAATTTTAATTTGAAAGGGCGGCCGCTGACAGCCGCCCTGCGTTTACGCTAAAGCTAGTCGATGATCTCGGTGACGACGCCGGCGCCGACCGTACGGCCGCCTTCGCGGACTGCGAAGCGGAGACCTTCCT
>URAG01000083.1 GCA_900545755.1 uncultured Cloacibacillus sp.
GAGTGCCGCAGCCGAGGTGCCAAACAAGGCATCGCTCGGCACGCACTCTGTTTTATTCTCACGGCTATCCATAGGTCCTCCTTAGGCTTTGCGTTCGATTTCAAACGCTTCGAGGGTAGTCCCTTTTGCGGCAGCGCGCAGCCCTCGCTTCTGCATCTCACTCGGCATCGTCCTCGTGACGAAGCTCAAGCATGCGACGTCGGTATTCCTGCACCGCAAGTTTCGCACGCTCGAGGCGGCGACGCTCGCGCGGCGAGAGAGACGAAGGATCGACCTCGTTTTCATAGACGTCCTCGGCAAGCAGGTGCTCGAGGTGACGGCTGGGGCTATTCCGGGCAAGGCGCTCAGCGTAAGCCTTTCCATCGGCATTGCAATCTCCGTCGGCCTCGCGATGCTGCGTATACTGACTGGACTGCCGCTCTTGTGGCTCATAGTCCCGGGCTACATGATCGCGCTTGTTTTGAGTTTTTTCGTGCCGACGATATTCACAGCCATAGCGTTCGACTCTGGCGGCGTTGCTTCCGGCGCTATGACGGCGACATTTCTAATGCCGCTGGCGATGGGGCTTTGTACCTCGGTTGGAGGCGACGTGACTCAGGACGCTTTCGGCGTCGTTGCAATGGTGGCGATGACGCCGCTTATTACGATACAGCTTCTCGGACTTCTGTACGTGCGCGGAATGTCCGCCGTTAAGAAAAAGGAGAATGCGATATAATGAACGCCGCAAATTCCCAAATATCCGGCGGCCTTAATTTCGTGACGGCCGTCGTGCAGCGCGAACACAGCGAAGATTACGCCGCCTTCTTCCGCAGGCGCGGCGCGAATCTTGTTTACAGCTATCTGTGCGAAGGTACGGCGCAGAAGAAGATGCTGAGCCTTTGGGGGCTTGAGAAGAAAGAGCGCCATGTTATATGTACACTATGCTCCGCGGAGACGGCGAACGACATTATGTCCGGCCTCGTCACGGAAATGCGCATAGACGCGCCGAACGAAGGCGTTGCGGTAATGCTCCCGGTAGAGTCGATAGCCGGGGCGTCGAACGCTAGTTACGAGCCTGGGGCAGGCGACGAAGAAGATTTTAGAAAGATGGTGGATGAAATGAGGTATTCGCTGATAATAACGATAGCTGAGAAAGGCTGCGTGGACATAGTTATGGATGCGGCCAGAGAGGCCGGCGCGCGCGGCGGTACCGTCATCCACGCGAAGGGCACCGCGGGCCGCATGGCGAAGTTCTTCGGCCTCACCATAGCCGAGGAAAAAGAAATGATCTACATTGTATCAGGCAAAGATTCCGAAGAGACGATCGTCCGCTCGATAATAGACAGGGCGGGGCCGGGAACCCCGGCCAAGGCGGTTGCCTTCGCGCTCCCGGTCGCGCGTATAGCGGGTTTTTCGAAGCTGTAATTTTTTCGCAGGCGTACACTTACGCGTCGGACGGCGTCACGTCATCTGGAGCTTTACCATGCCGCCCCAGAGAAAAATTATATGAACGTCGTTAAAAAATCTTGACAAATCAGCGTCTGTTTGCTATCCTTCTCCACGCTTGAAATGCGATGACGCAGAGTAGTAGCCGGGGAAGCGCTTTCAGAGAAGTGCCGGTAGGTGCGAGGCATCAAGAGGGCGGAACCGGGGAACTCGCTGTAGCAGCAGCCATACCGAACCAAGTAAGCGTGGACGGGTGCTCCCGTAACAGGGCTGGGACATGTCGGTGTCCCGATGAGCGCGTCCTCTATAGGGACGAAGAAGAGTGGTACCGCGGAAGGTTTAATCCTTTCGTCTCTTCTGCATGTAGCAGGAGGGACGAAAGGATTTTTTTGTTCCTCTTGATAAGCGGAATATTTTTTGCAGGAGGAAACAGTAATGAAAAATGGAAATTGCGCAAAAGCATCGTTCTTCGCCGCATTCTCTGTCGGCGCGGTTCTCTTCTCGGCCCACGCGGGCGGCGGCTTCGCGACGGGCAACCAGGCTAATACCTATTATGTATGCCTCGGCTGGACCGGAGTCATCTCCGCTGTGCTTGCTATGCTGCTGCTGACGCTGACGATGCGTCAGGCCATGGTGATGTACAACTCTCGCGGGCTCACGAATCACAAACAGCTTTTCGAGACGCTCTATCATCCATACGACAAACTGGTCTGGGTTTTCGAATTGTTTTTCTATATTATGGTGCTTATGGCCGTGGCTGCGGCGATATCCGGCGCGGCTTCTGCGTTGACTGTTTATTTCGGCCTCAACTACTACATCGGCGTCGTATCAGTTGGAGCGGTCGTCTTGCTGCTGACCATCTTCGGCGCCGGCGTCGTGCGCGCGGCCTCTACTTATATGGGGCTTGCGATACTCGCGACGGCGATTACGATATACGCGGTCGGCATATTCAAGAGCAATAGCTCAATATTCTCCGTCATGCTCGCGGACTTTGGCTCGCAAGGGTTTTCAAAAATGCCTGAGGCAGTGTTCAACGCCTTTGTCTACGCTGGCTTCCAATGCGTTACTCTGCCGACTATGGTGGCGTGCGGTACGATAATGAAGAGCCGCGGCGACTGCGCCAAATCAATGTGGATATCCTTCGTCCTCAACACCGCCGCGCTTGGCCTTTCCGTATTGATGCTGTTGTCTTGGAAAGACGTATATACAGCTATAGAAGGAGGCAGCGTCATACCGACTCTTACGATATGCGGCGTAATGGATATAAGCGTGCTGACTGTCGTCTACGGTGTCTGCCTGCTGCTCTGCCTCATATCGACGGCGGTCACTACGATATTCGGCTTTGTCGCGCGCTTTGAGAGCCATTCTATATTCCGCGGGATAAAGTCTGCTCCTCTGCGCGGGGCGGTGGTGTCGGCCTTTATAATAGTTCTTTCGATGTCCATATCGATGATGGGATTGACCAACATCATTAAATACGGCTACGGCTACTGCGGCTATCTTGGAATAGCGGCTGTTGTAGTGCCGTTCCTGACTGTAGGAGTTTATAAAAACCGCCGCTGGTTCGCCGAACACGGCGAAGCGAAGAGCTCCGTCTGCGAAATAACCGCGGAACCTGCGAGCGCGGCTAAATAGCGAAAAGCGCTGAAACGGCGTGTGAAATTTATATAGAAACGCAAGAATCATCGAAAGGAGCAATATTTAAGATGCACAGGACAATGTTCCCTGGATACACGGTCGGCACTGACGCCTACGACGACGTAGCCTCCGTATGCGAGCAGTACGGCAGGAAGGTGGTCATAATCGGCGGCGAGAAAGCTCTCGCTGCGGCGAAAGATAAAATACTCAAGGCGATAGAGGATTCGAAGCTTGAGGTCATAGGCGTCTATTGGTACGGCGGCGAAGCGTCGCTCGAGAATGTCGAGATGCTGCGCCCGAAGGCGGCGGACGCTGACATGATCTTCGCCGTCGGCGGCGGAAAAGCGATAGACACCTGTAAGGTGCTCGCGCACGACACGAAGCGTCCCTTCTTCACGTTCCCGACGATAGCCTCGACCTGCGCGGCCTGCACCAGCCTTGGCATCGTCTATCATCCAGACGGAAGCCTCCGCGAATACTCGTTCTCAAAAATTCCGCCGAACCACATATTTATCGACACGCAGATAATCGCTGACGCCCCAGTCAAATACCTGTGGGCCGGAATGGGCGACACGATGGCGAAGCACTACGAATGCACCATTTCGTCCCGCAACGACACGCCGCTTCACTCCGACGCGATGGGCATAGCGCTCAGCACCATGTGCGCCGCGCCTGTAATCCGCTGGGGCCGCCAGGCGATGACCGACTGCGAGGCTCATCGCGTCAGCGAAGAGCTAACGGAAGTCATACTCGCTATAATTGTATCGACTGGCTTTGTATCTAACTTTGTCCAGGTCGACTATACGACAGGGATGGCACACGCCCTCTACAACGGCTTTACGATACTTCCTGCGATAGAGGCCAACCATCACCTGCACGGCGAAATAGTCTCCTACGGAATCCTTGTCATGCTCACTGTCGACAAGCAGTACGAAGAGCGTGACCGCGTCCTCGCCTTCAACAAATCCATAGGGCTGCCGACGCGTCTCGCCGATATCGACGTTACGCCTGAAGACCTCGCCGCCGCGACCGAGAAGGCGCTCAAGGGCATCGATGTACGCGTCTACCCGTACGAGGTTACGCAGCAGATGCTGATAGACGGTATTAAAGAACTCGAGGAGCTTCAGAAATAACGACGGATGGAATAATTTATGCAACAGCGGAGGAGGCCGCGCGGACGAACTAACCGCGCGGCCTCTTCTATGCGATGCTATAATTTTTGCGTAAAATCACGACGTATGGCATGAAGCGGAGTGGAGCTATGAAGCATACGGTAAAATTAAAAAACGGTGCGGAGGTGCCAGCGCTCGGACTCGGCTCGTGGTACCTCGGCGACGATGCGGGCAGACGCGCGCGCGAAATTGAGGCGCTGCGCACAGGCATAGCAAATGGCATGACGCTGATAGATACGGCGGAAATGTACGGTGGCGGGCGCAGCGAGCGACTCGTCGGCGAAGCTATAAAGGGGAAGGAGCGCGGTAAACTTTTCATTGTATCCAAGGTGCTGCCGAACAACGCGGGACGACGTGGAATTTTCAGAAGCTGCGAGGAAAGTCTGAAACGGCTTGGCGTCGGTTATCTCGACCTGTATCTGCTGCACTGGCGTGGAAGCGTGCCGCTTGCCGAGACTGTCGAGTGCATGGAAAAGCTTGCGCGCGACGGTCTAATACGCGGCTGGGGCGTCTCGAATTTCGACACGGACGATATGATGGAGCTTTGGCGCGTAAAGGGCGGCGACGGCTGCCTCGTGAACCAGGTGCTCTACCACGCTGCGTCGCGCGGCATAGAGTACAGCCTGCTGCCGTGGATGAGGGAGCGCGGCGTCGCGCTGATGGCCTATTGCCCGCTTGCGCAGGGCGGAAGCCTGCGGCGCGGCCTCTTCCGTTCGCGCGTGTTGAACGATATAGCCGCCAGCCGCGGCGCGTCCGTCGCGCAGATACTTCTAGCCTGGGCCGTACGCGGCGGAGACACCGTCGCGATCCCGCGCAGCTCGTCGTCTGATCATACGGTTGAAAACGCCTGTGCTGACGCTATAGAGCTGACTGCGGCGGAGCTTGCCGCGATAGATGTGGAATTTGCGCCGCCGAAGCGCAAAGAGCCGCTAGACATACAATAGCTCTGAGCTCCGGAGAAAATAACGAAAAGGCCGAAGTTTGCGGGGAAACTCCGCGCGCTTCTGTCTCTTTTGTGCGTATATGAAAATCAGCCACGGCACAAAATCTGCCAAGGCTGATAAAAAGCACAAAAATGGCGGAGAGGGTGGGATTTGAACCCACGTAGCGGCTCAGCACCGCTAAGACGATTTCGAGTCGCCCGCCTTCGACCGCTCGGCCATCTCTCCGCGTCTCACAAAAGACGCAGAATATTATAGCCTATTTCTGCGACTTTGCAAGCGCCGCGAAAAAGCGAATTTTGCAATATTTGGTTTTACAGTATATTGTTGTGCCGTCGGTCTTGTACTATACTTTCTCGTCATAGTACGCGTTGCGCGCGTGAATGTATCTTTATGGAGGGGTCGCTGTGGTTTCAAAGGACTTTCTGCGTTCTACGCGACGAGAGACTATCGTCATCGTCGCTCTTTATTTGCTCTTTTTTGCATGGTGGTACGTTACAGCTTACGGCTTCGGTGACGACCCTGCGGAGTATGAGTATATCTTAGGCTTCCCCGAGTGGTTTTTTTACAGCTGCATAGCCGGGTATGTAGGTATTTCGCTGATACTTTGGGGTGCTGTGCGTTTCTTCTTCAAGGATCTTCCGCTTGACGATGGAGATGAATTAAAGGAGAAAAGCAATGGTTAATCACGCTTCGATGATCGTCCCGCTTGTTCTTTACTTCGTCCTAATTATGGGCATCGCGTGGTTTGGCAACCGTTTTGCTGCAAAGCGCTCAGACACGGCCGGCTTTATGGAAGAATATTTCATAGGCAGCCGTTCAATGGGCGGTTTTGTTTTAGCTATGGCTATCATCACGACGTATACGAGCGCGAGCAGTTTCGTCGGCGGCCCGGGCATCGCATATAATCTCGGCCTTGGATGGATTCTCCTTTCGATGATACAGGTGCCGACCGCTTTCCTGACGCTCGGCGTGCTTGGAAAGCGCTTCGCGCTAGTCGCGCGTCGCACTAAGGCAGTGACGATTACTGATTTTATACGCGCGCGATATGATAGCGACGCTGTCGTCATCCTTTCGTCGGCGGCGCTGCTCGTCTTTTTTATGGCTTCGATGCTTGCGCAGTTCATCGGCGGCGCGCGCCTCTTTGAATCCGTGACTGGCTACTCGTATCAGACGGGGCTTATTATTTTCGGTCTCACGGTTGTAATCTACACGACTGTCGGCGGTTTCCGCGCCGTCGTCCTCACCGACACCATTCAGGGTGTGATGATGCTCGTTGCTTCGCTTGCAATACTCTTCGCCGTCGTCACGGCAGGCGGCGGTATCGGCAACATTATGCAGACGCTTTACACAATCGACCCAAAGCTCCTGACGCCGACAGGCGCGAACGACGCTATCCCGAAGCCTTTTATCCTTTCGTTCTGGGTGCTCGTCGGCATAGGCGTACTTGGCCTGCCGCAGACGACGCAGAAGTGTCTTGGGTACAAGGATTCGCGCTCGATGCACAGCGCAATGATAATCGGCACCTTCACCGTAGGCTTCATCCTTCTCGCGATGCACCTCGTCGGGGCTATGGGCCGCGCCGTAATCCCAGATATAGGGATAGGCGACCTTGCGGTGCCGACTCTGACCGTGCGGCTTATGTCGCCTTTCTGGGCGGGAATATTCATTGCGGGGCCGCTCGCGGCGATAATGTCCACTGTCGACTCTATGCTTATCATGTGCTCGGCGGCGATAGTCAAGGACCTCTATTTCCACTATGTCTTGAAAAACGACGAAGCGAAGCTACCTCCGTCTTCCGTCAAGCGTATGAGCCTCGCGGTCACGGGTGTCGTCGGCGTCATAGTTTTTATCGCGGCGCTGAAGCCGCCCTCTTTGCTTGTATGGATAAACTTATTCGCCTTTGGCGGCCTTGAGGCGGTATTCTTCTGCCCGACGCTCTTTGGGCTCTACTGGAAGCGCGCGAACTCGACTGGAGCGCTGCTTTCAATGATTGGAGGCGCGGCGGCATATTTCTTCTTCACTCTGACGAAAGTAAGCATTGCGGGGACGAGCTCGATTGTCCCGACGCTCGCGATTTCTACGGCGCTCTTTATAGCGGGAAGCTGCTTCGGGCGTGCCGAGCCCACGGAGAAGCTTAAGGCCTTTGAAATATAGCGGCGGCTTGCCTGCGGCCATAGGCTATGGTATACTTAAGGACGGTGTATAGCACACACAGCTGCTGACGCAAAAGAGGTTCCCGCTCATGCGGGTTCTTGAGCGAGAGAGGCGGTTGGAGGAAAAAACAGGAGGGATACACATGGGTGTAGTAAGCATGAAGCAGCTTCTTGAGTGCGGCGTCCACTTCGGACACCAGACAAGACGCTGGAACCCGAAGATGAAACCATTCATCTTCACGGAGCGCAACG
The DNA here is from genome assembly GCA_900545755.1 of uncultured Cloacibacillus sp. Lineage (GTDB taxonomy): Bacteria > Synergistota > Synergistia > Synergistales > Synergistaceae > Caccocola. The sequence continues at coordinate 7,585 of URAG01000083.1, forward strand.
GAATTTATATCATCGACCTTCAGAAGACGGTCAAAGGGCTTGAGAAAGCCTACGACTTCGTCCGCGAGATAGCGAAGTCGGGCGGCAACGTCCTCTTCGTCGGGACGAAGCGTCAGGCGCAGGATCCGATCCGCGACGAAGCGCTCAAGGCCGGCCAGTTCTACATCAACCAGCGCTGGCTTGGAGGACTCCTCACCAACTTCACGACGATCCGCCGCCGTGTTATGCGCATGGCCGAGCTCGAGCAGATGGAAGAGGACGGAAGCATCAACAAGTACCCGAAGAAGGAAGTAATCCAGCTCCGCAAAGAACGCGAGAAACTTGAAAAATACCTCTCCGGTATCAAGGATATGCGCGACATCCCGGATGCGCTCTTCGTAATCGACCCGCGCCGCGAGACTATCGCAGTCCTTGAGGCGCGCAAGCTCGGAATTCCCGTCATCGCAATCGTTGACACGAACTGCGACCCCGACGTCATCGACTATCCGATACCGGGCAACGACGACGCTATCCGCGCGATAGAGCTTATCGTCGGCCTTATGGCGAACGCCTACATCGAGGGACGCCAGGGACAGGACGCCCGCACCGAGGAGGCCGCAGAAGAGGCTGCTCCAGAGTCGGAGGAACTTCCTGTGATAGACGAAGACGAGACGGTTGAGGACGAAGTAAAGGTCCGTGTAAAAGAGATGGCCGACCAGAAGGGCTGGAAGGAGACTAACTAACATGGCGAATATCACTGCTGCGATGGTGTCGGAGCTTCGCGCCCGCACATCTGTCGGAATGATGGACTGTAAGAAGGCGCTCGTCGAGTGCAACGGCGATATGGATAAGGCCTGCGACTACCTCCGTGAGAAGGGGCTTGCGAAGGCCGCGAAGAAGGCGGAGCGTAACGCTGCACAGGGGCGGATGTTCACCTATGTCCATAGCAATGCGAAGCTCGCCGTTCTGCTTGAGCTGGACTGCGAGACCGACTTCGTCGCCCGCACGGATGAATTCCAGACACTGGGACACGAGATAGCGATGCATATCGCCGCCGCAAATCCGAGCTACATAAAGCCGGAAGATGTCCCTGCCGACGTCCTTGAGCACGAGAAAATGGTCATCATGGCGCAGGCTCGCGAAGAGGGCAAGCCCGAGAAGATGCTTGAGAAGATAGCCGAGGGCCGCATCAACAAATTTTACGAAGAAAACTGCCTGCTTGAGCAGAAGTATGTGCGCGACCCGAACGTCAAAATCAAGGATCTCATCATCGAAAACATAGCGAAGATAGGCGAGAACATAGTCGTCCGCCGCTACGCTCGTTTCGCGATAGAAGCTTAGCTCTGAACCTAACGTTGAGGCGAGGGATTATTTTAATCCCTCGCCTTTTTAATAATAAAAACCATAATTTGTCCCGAAGGGAGATTCTCATGAACCGCAAATACAACAAAATACTGTTGAAGCTGTCGGGCGAAATACTCGCCGGCGGCGGACACTTCGGTCTCGACTACGACGCCGTGCGCGGAATTTGCGAGGAGATCGCCGAAGTTGCGAAAGAGGGCATCATGGTCTCCATGGTCGTCGGCGGCGGCAACATTATCCGCGGTGCGCAGACGAAGTACATCGAGCGCGCGCAGGCCGACTATATGGGAATGCTCGGGACCGTTATAAACGCGCTGGCATTGCAGGACGCGCTCGAAAGCCTCGGGCAGCCGACGCGCGTTCAGTCCGCGATAGAGATGCGTCAAATTGCGGAGACAGTTATACGCCGCCGCGCGATCCGTCACCTTGAGA
>URAG01000084.1 GCA_900545755.1 uncultured Cloacibacillus sp.
AGCCCTCCTTGTACTATTTTATACGTTACTGTACTGGAGGGCTTCTTTATTTGTCTAAATTTTAGGGCTCAGATCATTTTTTGCCGGGGGCTTGCTCGTTTTCAGGATTTTGTGCTGGGCGTTACTTCTTCCCCGTGCTGCCGAAGCCGCCTTCGGCCCTTGCGGTTTCGCCCAGTTCGTCGACTATTTCAAGTTCGGCTTTTGTGACCGGGGCGAAGACCATTTGCGCTATGCGGTCGCCGGGCTCTATGATAAAGTCCTCTTCGCCGAGATTTATCAGGATTACGCGGATTTCGCCGCGGTAGTCGGAGTCTATGGTGCCGGGCGCGTTGAGGACGGTTACGCCGTGTTTGAAGGCGAGGCCGCTGCGCGGACGTACCTGGGCTTCGTAGCCCTCGGGCAGCTCTATATATATGCCAGTACCGACTATGCCGCGCTTTCCGGCTTTTATGACGGCGGCTTCGCTGGCGCGTAGGTCCATGCCGGAGGCTCCGGCGGTGGCGTATGAGGGCGGCGTTACGCCGCCCTCTGCTTTCAACTTAACTTTTATTACATCCATTAGTTTTTGCGCTCGCGCTCAAAGCGGCGCGCGGGACGGTGCGGCTTTTCTTCAAAGTCGTCTGCTTCGCGTCTCTGGTCGCGCTCGCGGCGTTCGCCTCTGTCGCGGTCACGGTCGCGCCCGCCCCTGTCGCGATCGCGTCCGCCTTCGCGGCGCTCTCCGCCGCCGCGCGGGAATTGCGAATAGCGCTCCTCGCGCGCCTTCTCGACGGGTATCTGGTCGCGGAACTCCGGCTCAAGCGCGAGCTCGTCGAGCTTGTCGAGCAATTTTTTACGGCTGAGGTTGATGCGGTGCATGTCGTCTATCTCCTTGACGGTGACGAGCACCTTGTCGCCTATCTCGAATGCGTCCTCGACGGAAGGAACGCGGTAGTTGCTTATCTCGCTGACGTGTAGCAGCCCTTCCTTGCCGGGCAGCACTTCGATGAATACGCCGAAGGTAAGCATCCTCGTGACAGTGCCTACGAAGGTCTCCCCCGCCTCCACTTCGCGGACGAGGTCTTTGATTATCTTGACGGCCATAGCCGCGGATTCTTCGTTGACGGCTGCGACGCTGACCTTGCCGCTGTCTTCGACGTCGATTTTTGCGCCGGTCTGCTGGACTATGCCGCGTATTGTCTTTCCGCCTGAGCCGATGACGTCGCGGATTTTCTCCGGGTCGATGTTAAATGTAACGATCTTCGGAGCGGTCGGCGCAAGCTCGGGACGCGGCTCTGATATGACGGAGTCCATTATGTCTAGTATCTGGTAGCGGCCTTTCTTCGCCTGCGCAAGCGCCTGCGTCAGTATCTCGCGGGTGATGCCGCCGGCCTTGTTGTCCATCTGGAGCGCGGTCACGCCGTCGCGCGTGCCGGCGACCTTAAAATCCATGTCTCCATAATGGTCTTCAAGACCCTGTATGTCGGTGAGGATGCAGACCTGTCCCTTGTCGGCGATGAGCCCCATCGCTATGCCGGCGACGGCCTTTTTGATTGGGACGCCCGCCGCCATCATCGCAAGGCTTCCGCTGCATACCGATGCCATGGAGCTGAGCCGTTGGATTCGAGTATGTCGGATACCTGGCGCACGACGTAGGGGAAGGACTCTTCCTCGGGGAATACGGCGCGCAGCGCGCGCTCAGCTAGGGCGCCGTGCCCTATTTCGCGCCGCCCGGGGCCGCGCATAGGGCGCACTTCGCCGACGGAATATGGCGGGAAGTTGTAGTGAAGGATGAAGCGTTTCGAAGGCTCGTCAAGCTTGAGGCCGTCCATGACCTGATCGTCGGTGCCCATCATACCGAGGGTAGTGACGCCGAGCGACTGCGTCTCGCCGCGCGTGAAGAGCGCCGAGCCGTGGGTCATCGGCAGTATGTCCACTTCGCAGGTTATCGGGCGAAGCTGGTCCATCGCGCGTCCGTCGGCGCGCTTTTTGTCGACGAGGAGCAGGCGGCGCACGGCCTTCTTGACCATTTCGTCCATCACGGACGCGATATATTTCGCGGAGTCTGGATAGCTCTCGGCGAAGAAGTCTTCAGCCTTCTGCTGCGCCGCCGCGATAGCCGCGCCGCGCGGCTGCTTCTGGTTTATCTGCACCGCTTCGTAGATTTCATCGGTGAGGTTGTCACGCATCCAATTATCGATTTCTTCAAGAACTTCGGGGGCTGGTAGCTGCGCTTTGGGCTTGCCTATCTCGGCGACTACTTCGTCGATGAAGTCCATTATCTTGCCTATGGCCTCGTTCGCAAGTTCCATAGCGTCGACGAGCAGCTCTTCTGAGACCTCTTTGGCTCCGGCCTCGACCATCGTGATGCCGCCGCGGTGTCCGGCGACCGTGAGGTCAAGAGTGCTGTTCGGAAGGTCCTTCTCATCCGGGTTGACGACGAGCTTTCCGTCGATGCAGCCGATGCGGACCGCGCCTATCGGGCCGTTCCACGGGATGTCGGATATAGCGAGCGCGAGCGACGCGCCGTTGATGCCGAGGATGTTCGCGGGGTTTTTCTGGTCGACGGACATTACAGTCGCGACGACGTGTACGTCGTGGCGCATCCATTCAGGGAAGAGCGAGCGGATGGAGCGGTCGATCATGCGTCCGCTGAGTATAGCGGACTCGGACGGGCGGCCCTCGCGTTTAATGAAGCCGCCGGGCACCTTGCCCGCAGCGTAGTAGCGCTCCTCGTAGTCGACGAGCAGCGGGAAGAAGTCGAGGCCCTCGCGCGCCTTCTCGGCAAGCACCGTCGTCACGAGTATCACCGTGTCGCCGTGTCTCGCAAGCACCGCCGCGTTGGCCTGTTTCGCCACACGTCCGATTTCGAATGACAATTTCTTGCCATAGAAATCAAGTTCGTAGATTTTCTTCAAGGTTATTCCTCCTACCTATTATCATCACGATAAGAAGGATAACACAAAATAATAAAAAATGGCGAAAGGGAGAGCCCTTTCGCCATGAAATATGCGAAAAAATCGCGTGGAATTAGTGGCGGAGTCCGAGGCGCTGGATGAGCGTCTGGTAGCGTCCGAAGTCCTTGTTCCTGAGGTACTGGAGCAGGCGGCGGCGCTTGCCTACCATGATGAGGAGTCCGCGGCGGCTGTGGAAGTCCTTCTTATGCACTTTCATGTGCTCGGTGAGCTCGCGAATGCGCGCAGTGAGTATGGCAACCTGGACTTCCGTCGAGCCGGTGTCCGCCTCGTGCGTTTTGTACTCTTCGATGATCGACTGTTTCTTATCCTTCTCTATCATACCTATCACTCCGTTCCGGGCCTTGCTCTGCCCATATTTCCCCCAACTCAGGCATGTTGTGACGACGCATGTCCGTGTAGGAGGCCTGAAGTATATTACCAGAAAGATGCAGTTTCTGGCAAGCCTCGCGGCGTTCTGTTATGGGACCTAACCTTCTCTTGCTATTTTACTGCTTCAAAAACAAGCAGAAGCGGCAGCTGCGCGCCGTTTTTTATGCAAAAATCGCCTCTTTTATGATATAAATATCGCAGTGCAAAAATAGGCGCGGCGCGACGCCGCCGCGCGAGCAACGGAGGAATGGAAATGCCGTCGTCGCCGTGGAATCTGCCTAACATGCTGAGCCTTTTCAGAGTGATACTGGTTCCCGTCATACTCGTCTTCTTAACGCTGCGCGGACAGCTGGGCTATATAATGGGGCTGAACGTCGGGGACTGCATCGCCGCCGCCGTATTCATTATCGCGTCCATAACGGACGCCGTCGACGGCTACATCGCGCGTAAGCGCAACATCGTCACCAACCTCGGCAAGTTCATCGACCCGCTCGCAGACAAAATACTCGTTATCGCCGTGCTGACGGCGCTGGTCGAGCTGCACCGCTTCCCTGCGTGGATGGTCGTAGTGATAATTTCGCGAGAGTTCATCGTATCGGGACTCCGTATGGTCGCAGCCTCCGAGGGCGTCGTCATAGCGGCCTCGAAGGGCGGGAAACTTAAAACCGTGACGCAGATAATAGGGATAATACTTCTGCTTTTCAGCATCCCGGGCGCGATGGCGGTTATGTGGCTCGCCGTCATTCTCACCGTCTGGTCCGGCATAGAATATATCCACAATAGTATGGATCTGCTGAGCTGACTGAGATTCAGAAAAGTCAACGCGACACAAAGGCAGCCGTCCACGCACAAGGCGCGGGCGGCTTTTTTCGTAGGACATCGGAGAGGCTGTCGTGCATAGTGCCGTCAGAGAGATAAAAGAAGAGGAATACATCCTGCTTGAAGATTTTCTATATGAGGCTATTTTCATACCGGAGGGGACGCCGGCGCCGCCGAGGTCAGTCGTTTCGCTGCCGGAGCTGCGCGTCTATGTCGGCGGCTTCGGATCACGTAAGGACGATACTGGGATGGTCGCTGAAGTTGACGGCGCCGTCGTAGGCGCGATATGGGCGCGCGTTATGAACGACTACGGGCACATAGAAGGCGAAACGCCGTCGCTCGCCGTCTCTCTTTACAAGGAATACCGCGGACACGGCATAGGCACTGCGCTGCTGCGCGCAATGCTCGACCTTCTGAAACGCAAAGGATACAGGCGGGTATCGCTCTCCGTCCAAAAGGCGAACTACGCGCTTAAAATGTACGAGAAAGCGGGATTCGAGGTCGTTGACGAAAACGAAGAAGAATACATAATGCTCCGCCGCCTCTGACGGCTGCGGCCTCATGCCGTGCCGCCTGGAAGTTTTACGACTTCACCTTAGACTCAGTTCCCTTCATAAGCCGGTCGATGTTTGAGCGGTGACGCCACGACGAGAGACAGGCGAGGAAGAGCGCCGCCGCGGCGTAGGGCTTAGGCATCCCCCATAGATAGGTGAATAGCGCGGCGGCGAAGAGCCCCGCAAGCGAGGCCACAGAGACGTATTTGGTGAAGCGCATGACGGCGTACCAGACGAGGCCGCCGAGAATTGCAGGCCACGGCGTGAAGAAATCGAAGAATCCTATTACGCCGAAGGTAGTCGCGACGCCCTTGCCGCCCTTGAAACCGAGCCATACTGGATAATTGTGGCCGAGGACGGCACAGACTCCTGTGAGCGCGAGAAGCGAAGGCGACGAGACGAATAACGATGCCGCAAGCACCGCGAGGCCGCCTTTGAGCATATCGAAGACGGCGACAGCGACGGCCCATTTCTTACCCATGAGGCGGCCCACGTTCGTCGCGCCGATGTTGCCTGAGCCGAAGGAGCGGATGTCCGCGCCGCCGGCGTATTTCGCTACGAGGAAGCCGGTCGGGCATGAGCCCGCGAGATAACCGAAAATTGCGCATATAATAGGAGACATATTATCACCCGCATAAAATAAAAAAATAAAGACGGCGCAAGCCTAGCCGATTGTACGACGCGCGCGGGCGCGCGTCAAATCCGCGCACGAAAAAGCGGGAGCGCGCAAAGCGGCCCCCGCAGTCGTTCGTTATGCCGTTCTTGTAAAGCTAGGCGAAGCTACAGAATCCTATCTATCTTCTGCGGCTTTATTCCATGCTTGTCCGCGTAGCCCGTGAGCATAAGCGTCAGCGCGCCGTCGCCCGTTACGTTGCAGGCTGTGCCGAAGCTGTCCTGGAGCGCAAATATTGTGAGCATCAGAGCAGTCCCTGACTCGTCAAAGCCAAGGATGCCCGTGATAAGCCCGAGCGAGGCCATGACCGTACCGCCGGGGACGCCGGGGGCCGCTATCGCGAAGATACCGAGCAGCAGGCAGAAGAGAACCATCGTGCCGACCGAAGGGATGGAGCCGTAGAGTATCTTCGCGATCGTCATTACGAAGAACACTTCGGTCAATACGGAGCCACAGAGGTGGATGTTGGCAAAGAGCGGGATGCCGAAGTCCACCATGTCGTCGCGGAGCGGAGGCTCGGATTTCTCAGCGCAGCGCAGCGCGACGGCGAGCGTCGCGGCCGAAGACATAGTGCCGACTGCCGTGATGTAGGCCGGGCCGTAGTTTTTGACTATGTCAAGCGGGTTCTTGCCCGTGTAGATTCCCGCGATGCCGTAGAGCAGAGCCATCCAGATGTAGTGTCCGGCCATGACGATGATGATGACCTGTAGGAAGACCGGGAGCTGCTTCGTGATGCTGCCTTCGTAGGAGAGCGAGCAGAAGGTGAATGCGATGAAGAACGGAAGAAGCGGGATGACTATCTTCGTGACTATCGCGAGCACTATCCGCTGGAACTCTTCAAGAGCGTTCGTTATGGACTTCGCCTTCGTCCAAGCCGCCGCAAGGCCGAGGCAGAGCGAAAGCGCAAGCGCGCTCATAACGGACATGATCGGCGGGATGTCAAGCTTAAAGACTAAGTCGGGCAGAGCCTGGAGCCCTTCAACGTTAGTAACGATGGAAAGGTTTGGGATCAGGACATAGCCGGCAGACATCGAGAAGAGCGCCGCGCCTATCGACGATATGTAGGCTATCGCGACAGCGAAGCCAAGCATCTTGGAGGCGTTGTTGCCGAGGCGAGTAATGGACGGAGCTATGAAACCGATGATAATGAGCGGGACGCAGAAGAGAATGAGCTGTCCCAGAATGTAGCGTACAGTGACGACGACGTTCATAAGGGCAAGCCCTGCGAACTGTCCGACCGCAATGCCTACGATGACGCCGAGCAGCAGCTTCATAGGCAGGCTGGCTAGAAACTTCATAATATCCACTCCTTGCTTTTCAAATGTAATGAATTTTTACAATGCCGCTGTATGCTTTCCGGCCTCAGCCGAAAAACGCAGTCTCCGCACAGTTGTGCGCCGTGCTTTTCCGCAGCGCTTCCGCTACTATGTCCCCTCCTTTCCGCGTGATGTCCGGCGGAGATAATGCTCCACGCTTTTGTTTAACGATATGTGCCGCGCATCTTTGATGCAGCCTTGTGCGCATTCCGTACGAAAAATGAACTTCTTTGACTATCATACCAAAAGCCGCGCCTTTGTCCATATCCGCCGCGTTAATTTTATTTTTGCGCAGAAGCGCGGGCATTATGCGGGGTTCGTAGCGGCGGCATCCAAAGAATATTAAATTATAATTTTATATAAAAATATAAATATTATATAGTTTTATAATTCCAATGTAATTTTACATTTATTGCTACACGTTCCACCGACACAAAGGGCACTGAACTGAAATTACACTGCAAACCTACAACTCACAATTCGGCCGGTGAATTTTTCTGTAATTTTGTTTGATTTTTGGGATTTAGGCGTATAATATCGGCGTTGTCTCCGGCGGTGGTAGGGAGCGATAGTTTTAGGACAGAATTACGAAACACCGCGAATATACGAAGGGAGCACCGGTAATGAGAACTTTGATCAAGGGCGGGCTCGTCCTCGATCCTGCGAACAGAATACAGAGCGTACTCAACGTTCTGATGGAGGACGGCAGAATAGCCGCCGTCACTGAGGCGGAGCCGGAAGCAGACGAAACCGTCGACGCCGCTGGGTGCGTAGTCACGCCTGGGTTTATCGACATACACATGCACGAGGACCCGCTGAACGAAGACGGCACGCTTTACCGCGACGAAGACAGAGCCATATTCAACTGTATGCTGCGCATGGGAGTAACGACGGCGATAGGCGGACAGTGCGGCCTCAATGTACACGCGCCGTCGGAATATCTCGACGTCATAGACCGCGAAGGCGCGGCGGTGAATGTCGGCATGTTCGCGGGGCACGCCTTCCTGCGCGAACATGCGGGCCACGGCGATAAGTACAGCCGCGTCACAGAGGATGAACTTCAAGCGATAGAAAAATCGGCGGCGCGCGAGCTCGACGGCGGATGCCTCGGAGTATCGTTCGGCATACGTTACGTGCCGGGCATAAATGAAGAGGAGCTGCGCCGCACTGCGGCGCCTTGCCGTAAAGACGGCAAGGTCATAGCGGCGCACATACGCGACGACGCGGCTCAGGTTGTATCCGCCGCGCGGGAGCTGCTCGAGGCGGGACGCGAGCTCGGCGTATCCGCGCAGGTCTCGCACGTCGGCTCTATGGGCGGCTTCGGGCAGATGCGGGAATTGCTGCGTCTCGTAGATGAATACCGCATAGGCGGCCTGGACGCAAGCTGCGACTGCTACCCATACACGGCTTTCTCGACGATGATAGGCTCGACGACCTACGACGACGGCTGGATGGAACGCTACGGCTGCGGCTACGACGCCGTAGAGATATGCGAGGGCAAATACCGCGGACAGAGATGCACCGAGGAGATATTCAACGAGGTGCGCCGGGAAACCCCAGACTGCCTCACCGTCTGCTACGTCATGGCAGAAAAAGATATAGACATGGCGATGGCACACCCGAACGTCATGCTCGCAAGCGACGGAATTATGAACCACGGGCAGGGGCATCCGCGCGCGGCGGGGGCTTTCCCGCGACTCTTCGCCGAGTACGTACGCACCGGCAAGCTGCCGCTTTACGAGGCTGTGCGCATGGCGACTATTATGCCAGCGGAGAAGCTTGGGCTCAAACGCAAGGGACGGCTGACTCCCGGAGCGGACGCTGATGTGATAATATTCGATCCCGAAAAGATAGCTGACCGCGCCACTTTCATGGAGCCTACGCTTCCGCCCGTTGGAATCGACGGAGTATGGATAGGCGGCAGGCTAGCCGCGAAGGGCTGCCGCATAGTGAACGGCCGCCTCGGACGCTCGGTGCGCAGATAATAATTTACAAGGCAATATAAATAAAATATTGGAGGAATCATAAAATGGAATTCGGTTTCTGGTCCGTAGTGCCGCCGGTCGTGACGATCGCGCTCGCGCTGATTATCAAGAACGTATTCGTCGCGCTCTTCGTCGGGATAACGCTCGCCTCGCTCATATTGAGCGGCTGGAACGTATTCACGGGGCTCAACGGCGCGTTCTACAGCATCGTCCACACCTTTGAGAGCAACGGTAACACCATCGTTATAATGTCGATGTTCCTCATAGGCGCGCTCATCCATCTTATAGAGCATTCTGGCGGCATTGACGGCTTCGTGGACATCATGGTTAAGAAAAAGGGAATCATAAAGACGAAAAAGTCGGCGGCGTTCTTCACGTGGCTGCTCGGCATAGTCGTTTTCACCTCCGGCTCGCTCAGCTGCATGGTCACCGGCTCCGTCTCGCGCCCGCTC
>URAG01000085.1 GCA_900545755.1 uncultured Cloacibacillus sp.
TTTTCTGTATTCCCTGCACGCAGCTATGCGTCTGTCCCAAGAGTCTTCTTTCTCCCATTTGAAGCCTAATTTGTCGAGTTTGGCTTTGCGTTCCGGCGTCAGTTTTATGCTGGCCCGGCCGGTCTTTTCGTTAACTTCAGTGTGCCGTTTGAGCCATTTGCCGAGAGGGAAGCCGTTTTCGTCGGCGTATGTCGCACTCACGTTTATATCGCCATGTTTGTCGTAGTAGGCTTTGGCCTGGGCGTAGCCGTATTCCCATTGTTTGGTAAAGGAGTCCTGCCAGTCCATACCTATGGCGTCAAGGCGCTGTATCTGGTCCTGGGTGAGCGGCTGCGCGCCTTTTATTCTGCCATCTCTGGCCTTGCGCATCCTTCTTATCCACGCGCCAACTCTTAGTCCCTCTTTCGTCGTGTATCCGGCGGGGATGTCGAGGTTGCGGTTTTTGACGTAGTATTCGACGCAGGCCTGGTAGTTCTTTTCCCACTGATAGTCGAGTTTGTCCCAGATCATGCCGAGTTTGTCGAGCATAGCTATGCGTTCGTTGGTGAGGTAATAGCCTTTGCGGCCGCTGCGCCATGCGGCGCGGAGGTTGGCTATCCAGCCGCCGATGTCTATGCCGTCTTCGGTCACGTAGTCCGCTTTTATATCTATGTTGCCGTATTCGTATTTGTATTTGCAGAGCGCTCCGTAGTATTTGTCCCATGAGCGGTCGTATTTGCTCTGCCATTCCATGCCTATGGCGTCGAGTTTCGTTATTCTCTCTTCGGTGAGGATTCCCGGTATTTTGCCCGTTCTCACCTGTCTCTGTGTGTTAAGCCACGAGCCTAGGGCGTAGCCTTCGCCTGTTACGTATCTGTTAGGGATGGACAAAGTATGATGCTTTATGTAGTAGTCTTTTGCGACCTGATACATTGCGTCCCATGAAGCTGACAAGGTCTCTTCAAGTTCGCAGAAGAGCTGCCGGCTGTCCCTGGTTTCGTCCGTTATGGTAAATGTCTCGTTTACAACTCTATCGGGCTGCCCTATGCCTCTATAGTAGTTTATGGCGTCGGTCATTTCCTGCCTGATGGCTGCGACGCTGTAGAGGTTTTCTATGTTGTTTACAACGTCTATTATGACTGAGTTTTTCTTGCTGCCTGCGGCTAGGGCGCGGCCTATCTGCTGTTTGTAGATGATTGGCGATACGGTAGGGCGAAGGAGGATTACTCCCGATACCCCGTCTATGTGGACTCCTTCGTTGAGCATATCTATGCAGAGTAGGAGTTTGAGGCGAGACGACCTGTCGTTACGGAAGGAGTCGAAGGCTTTGGAGGATTCAGCGTCTTCGGAGTAGGCTTTGTAAATGTTGGGATACTCGTCTATGCCCTTGAACCATTCACGTATATGTGTCTCTGTCTCACGAAGGTGTTCGACGTTCGAGCAGAAGACTATGTATTTGCCCTGTCTGTCTTTTATGTGCTTCTGGAATATAACGTCCAAGCCCTCTGCGTTCTCTAGCGAACGGCGGAGTGCGTCGAGTTTTTTCTGCGCTTCGTCGCGCATGGCTTTGGTCTTCGCCTTGCGGATGCGCGTCTGGTATTTTTCTATGTCCTTAGAGCATGAGTATATGGAAAGTACGTATTCCGGAGGCGTTAGGATGCCTCTGACCACGGCTTCGCCTAAGGTCATTTCCGACGCTATGTTCCCGTCGAATAGCTCGTCGGCCATGTCGCGGTGGTTGTCTAAGTAACGGATGTTAGTGGCGCTCAGTCCAAGTACAGGGGTATGCGGATAGAGAGATAAAAGCCTCTCCACGCCTTTGCCCCACATCTCTGCTCCGCAGCGGTGGAATTCGTCGAGGATTATGTAGTCCGGCGCGTATTCAGACATGGCATCCGAATCCGCGAGCATGAGCTTCGCGTAGGTCTGGAACGAGATGTTGTCAAGTTCGACATTGCAGGCGCGTCTGAGGTTTTCTATCTGTGTGCGGAATATGTATTCGCTAGGCGAGAGCCAGAGCATGCGCGACGCATGGTTATCCTCCGCGAGCTTAAAGGCGATGAAGGATTTGCCGGTTCCGGTAGGATGTACGACTGCGGCTTTACCACGCTCGGCAAGCATGGAGCAGACTTTATCGTATGCAGTTTGGTTGTGCTCGAATAAGTCTATCACTGCCAGCCGCCTCCTTCTTTTTCAGTTCTCTCTGTCCTAAGCGGCGAACAACCTATACGTTAATCACCGTATCGAGATTGACATTTGAGGCAAGAATTGGCACAATATACAGAAGCCAAACAGGTGCCTTTGGCTGTTGTTTAATGCGTGAAATAAAAGTTCTTGAGAATATATGAAGACGGCGAAAGAGGTATGCTTTTTTCGCCGCGTTGATGCTGTTCACACAGGCAATAATAAAATTAATTTCTTCATTTACCTGCCACAAATCAACTTTTAAGTTTTTTGCCGCGGAATAAGAGGACTTAGGCAAAATAAAAACGGCCCAAAGCATAAATGCTCTGAACCGTTGAAATTGCTTGGCGGAGGCGTGTAGGAATCGAACCTACCAGAGCAGCTTCTAACCACTCTCACCGGATTTGAAGTCCGGGCCCAGCACCAGCTGAAACGCACCTCCACGAGATGACTGGTACAGTTTATCAGAAATAGCGTCCGTTCGCAAGAAACTGCGGCGTTCTACCGGCTGCGGCCTTTCGGCGCATTTGCATGGCCGCGCTGGCTTTTACCGCGCACCTGACATTTCTGTTTTTTCACGCGGCTTCAATCCATCGTTTGAAGGTGCCGCGGTCTACGCGGAGCTGGCGGGCGGCTCCGCGCGCTGAGATCTCGCCGTTTTCCCATGCGATTTTCAAAATTTCAAAGTCTTCTGGGCGTTCCTTCGGCCTTCTGCCGAAGCGGACGCCGCGGGCGAGGGCGGCGGCTATTCCTTCGGCCTGGCGCTGGCGGATGAAGGCGCGCTCCGTCTCCGCGACGTAGCTGAGGAGCTGGAGCACTATGTCGGCGATGACGACGCCGGTCAGGTCGCGGCTCTGGCGCGTGTCGAGCAGCGGCATGTCGAGGACCACTATCTCGGCGTGGTTTTTCTTCGTGAGCGTCCGCCATTGCTCTAGTATCTCCGTGTAGTTGCGTCCGAGGCGGTCTATGCTTTTAACGACGAGGGTGTCGCCGCGGCGTAGTTTCTGAACTAGGCGCTTGTAGCCTCCGCGCTCAAAATCTTTGCCGGACTGGCGGTCGAGGTAGATGTTTTCCTCCGGGACGCCGTATTCGACCATCGCGGCGCGCTGGCGTTCTTCGTTCTGATCTCTCGACGATACTCTGATGTAGGCGTATTGTCTGCACATTTTCGTTTCCTCCCGTGTGATAGAAATGCGTCGTTCTATTATGTCGGGAGGCTACGGCATTTGCGCCGCCGTATGCGCATAAAAAGGCGGCGCGCCTGAAAGTTTTCCGCGCGCGCCGCTTTTTTCTCAAATTAGGGCTAGAAAACGTAATCGACGATAAGTTTCGGTTTTTCCGCCGTTTCAGAGACTTTCCAGCAACCGTCGAGGTATTTAAGCGCCTCGGCCAGCTTAGCCTCGTCGTTGTAATGTATCTCGATGACTGTGTCGCCTTTGTACACGGCGTCGCCTATCTTGGCTTTGAGCCGTATCGCGGCGGAATGGTCGATTTTGTCGCCGAGCTTCATGCGTCCTCCGCCGAGCGCGCGGAGCGCTTCGCCTATCGGACGCGCGCGGAGCTCGGATATTACGCCGTCTCTGACGCTTTTTATCTCGAAGCGCTTCGACGCCTGCGGCAGTATTTTGAGCGGGCTGCGGACGACTTCTGCATCGCCGCCCTGCGCCGCTATTACCTCGCCGAATTTAGCATGCGCCCGCCCGTCGTCGAGGGCTTTTTTCGCGCGTTCCGCGCCTTCTTCTCCGTCTTTCGCTATCCCGGCGACGGCGAGCATGAGGCCGCAGAGCGCGACGCAGAGCTCCCGCGTGTCGGCCGGGCCGCGGCCGTCTAGTACTTCGATCGCTTCGTAAACTTCCGCTGCGTTGCCTACCCATTCGCCTAGCGGCTGTTCCATGCTTGTTATCGCGGCGACGCTTTCGCGTCCGAATTTTTTCGCGAGCGCCACGAGTTCGCGGGCCAGCTCGCGCGCCTCGCCCTCGCTCCGCATGAAGGCACCGTCGCCGTATTTTACGTCGAAGACAAAGCCGGACGCGCCGCCGACGAGCTTTTTACTGACGATGCTCGCGGCTATAAGCTGCACCATTGAGACGGTAGCCGTCACGTCGCGCAGCGCGTAAAACTTGCCTTCTGCGGGGGCGAGCCGCCTGGAATGGCCAGATATGGCGCATCCTATCCTTTTCATCTGAGAAACGAATTCGTCCGGTTCAAGGTGCATGCGCATTCCAGGTATGGATTCAAGTTTGTCCACTGTGCCGCCTGTGAAGCCGAGCCCCGGGCCGGACAGCTTCGAGACGTGCGCTCCACATGCTGCGGCGAGCGGCAGCAGGACTAGCGTCGTTTTGTCTCCCACTCCGCCGGTGCTGTGTTTGTCAACGACACGCATATCCGGCGGGAAAGAATACGTATCGCCTGATTTCGCAAGCGCCTCGGTGTAGTATTCAAGTTCGTCGCCGTCAAGGCCGCGGAAGTAGACGGCCATGAGCCACGCCGACGTCTGATAGTCCGGCACGCTTCCGTCCATGACGCCGCGGATGAGCGAGTCGAAATCGGCCTTTGTATGGCGGCCTCCGTCGCGTTTTTTCTCTATGAAGTCGATCATATTGAACATCATAATTCGGCCTCCGAAAGAAACCGTTCTATGAGGCGGGACACGTTGCCGCCGCACTTTTCCATCACCCCAAGGACTTCCGTGTGCGTCAGCTTCTCGGACGTGATGCCGGCGGCGTAGTTTGCGGCGCAGGATATTCCGAGGACGCGGACGCCCATATGGTTCGCGACGAGCACTTCGGGCACGGTGGACATGCCGACCATGTCCGCGCCCATGATGCGCGCCATGCGCACTTCGGCCGGAGTTTCAAACGACGGTCCGCTGAAAGCCATGTAGACGCCTTTTTTGAGCTCGATGTTCTCTTCTTGCGCCGCGCGTTCAAGCGTCTCTATGAATTTTTTGTCGTAAGCTTCGGTCATGTCTGGGAAGCGTACTCCCCATTTATCGTTGTTGACGCCCGCGAGCGGGTTGACGCCCATGAAGTTGATGTGATCCGTTATCGCGGCTATAGTGCCGGGGCTGAAGCCAAGGTTTACGCCGCCAGAGGCGTTCGTCGCAACGAGCGCCTTGACGCCGAGACAGGCGAGGACGCGCGTCGGGAAAGTCACCTCCTGCATGTTGTAGCCCTCGTAATAATGGACGCGTCCCTGCATCGCAGCGACAGCCTTGCCGCCGAGGCGGCCCAGCACGAGACGGCCCGCGTGGCCCGGAGCTGTGGAACGCGGCCAGTAGGGTATCTCGTCGTATGGGATGACCTGCGGATCTTCTATGCTATCCGCGGCGCGCCCGAGGCCAGAGCCAAGTATGACGGCGGCCTCCGGCCTGACGGCGGTTTTCTTTTCAATGTATTTGAGCGCCTCTTCGACTTTGTCCCAGTAGTACATCGCGTTTCCTCCTTTACTTTGCGCGCGGGTGGTATTGGTCGTAGTAGTCGCGCAGGCTTAAATCAAGATGCGTGTATTTTTCTGTTGTCATTATCGAGCTGTGGCCGAGAAGCTCCTGGAGCGTCCTCTGGTCCATGCCGTTGCGGATGAGGACCGTAGCGAAGGTATGGCGCAGGATATGTGGATGGAGCCTGCTTTTCGGCACTCCGGCGGCGAGGCCGCGTTTGTGCAGGATGACCCAGAGCGTCTCCCGGTGCAGCTGGTTGCCGCTGCGCGAGAGGAAGAGCCATTCAGCCTTGTGTTTGTCGAGCTGCGGACGGTATTTTTCTATATATTCGCCGACGGCGCGTCGCGCGGCCCCGATGTACGGAATCACGCGCTCTTTGTCGCCCTTGCCGCGCGCGTATAGTATGCCGCTGCCCGGGTCGAGGTCGCGCAGCCGCAGGCCGCAGAGCTCCGAGGCGCGCATTCCCGCGCCGTAAGCGAGCTCTATGTAGGCGCGGTCGCGCTTGCCGAGCGCCGTGCCGTCCTCGCAGGCGTTGATTATCCGCTGAAGTTCGTTCTCGTTGAGTATTTCGGGAAGTTTTTCCTCACGTGACGGAAGCGGCGCGAGGCGCGGCACCTTGTCGGTCATTCCGTCGTATTGAAGGAATTTTGCGAACGAGCGCAGAACCGCGCCGAGGCGCTGTACCGAGCTTTTTTTGCGCCCTTCCGTCCCGGCTTCGAGCAGGAAACGCGAGACGGCGTCAACCTGTACGTCGAGCGGGTCGCGCTCATTCCTGCGGCACCACGCCGTCCATATAGAAAGGTCGGACAGGTACGCGCGCTTAGTATTTTCGCTGCATGCACGCTCGAGCTTTATGTAATCGCCGAATCTTTCGGCGGTTCTTCCAAATTCATCACCCGCGGCGGGAATCATCTCTGCGCCTTCCGCGCGAGGTGCCAGTAGTAGGCGGCGAGCGTCTTGCCGTCCTTTACGCCGCCATCCGCGACAAGGGCGTCGAGCTCTGCGGGCGAAAATTTGCGCACTTTTATGTACTCGTCGTCGTCCTCCGGCAGCTTAGAATCAGAGAGCTCGGAGGCGTAGAACATAGTTATCTTCTCCGTCGTGAAGCCAGGCGAGGAGTAGAGCTCAGCAATTTTTTCCAAACGCCCAGGCCTGCGTCCAATTTCTTCCTGAAGCTCGCGCGCCGCCGTCTCCTCCGCCGATTCGCCGTCCTCGACGAGTCCGGCCGGGATTTCGTATATCTCTTCGTCTATGGCGTGGCGGTACTGCTTTACAAGGAAGATTCCGCCGTCGGCGTCCTCGGCGAGCATCGCGACCGCCGGTTTGTGCAGGACGACTTCGCGTATTTTTTCCGAACCGGAGGGGAATTTTACCGTGTCGACGCGCACGTCGACGATGCGTCCCCTATATGGGAATTCGCTTTTTAATATGTTGCGGAGTGGATTTTTCAATTCGGTCATGGTCAACGTCTCCTATTCAAGGCTTTCGCCCTCGTTCACACGCAAGCCGCGCGCCCAGTCTTCCGCGCGCTGGAGCTTTTTGCCCTCGGGCTGCACCTCAGCGAGACGCAGAAGCCCTTCGCCGCAAGCAACGCAGGGCGCACCGCCGCGCACCGCGTATGTGCCTGGCGTTCCAGAACCGGAGACCGCCTCGGCCCTGTATATGCGCAGCCGCCTGCCGCGCACCGTGCAGAATACGCCGGGCGCAGCTCCGATGCCGCGTATCTTGTCCGCGATTTCAGCGGCGGGACGCGCCCAGTCTATCTTTCCTTCAGATTTGTCTATCTTAGGCGCGTAGGTCGCGCCGTCTTCTCGCTGCTCCGTGAAACGCCATTCGTACGGCGGCACGTCGCAGAGATAATGGAGCAAGGTTTCCGCGCCGAGGCGCGCCGCCTTCTCCGCAAGCGAGGCGCAATCGTCGTCCGGCGCGATTTCGAGCTCCGGCTGCGCGAGTATAGGGCCGGAGTCCATTCCCGCGTCTAAGCGGAATATCGATACGGCGGTGTTTTTGCGCCCGTCCATCAGGACGCGCTGGAGCGGCGCGGAGCCGCGGTATTCGGGAAGCTTCGATGGATGAATGTTAAGGCAGCCGTATTTCGCCGCCGTGAGCACGGGTTCTTTGATTATATGGCCGAAGTCTATTACGAGCAGGACGTCCGGCGCGTTGGCCTTTATCCACGCGACGCGCTCCGCGTCCGCAGAGAGCCTCTCCGTCGTATAAACTGGAAGGCCGAGCTTCTGCGCGAGCTCCCATACCGGCGTGTTGCGCATTGAAAGGCCGCGCCCGGCGCTTTTGGGCGCGTTCGTCAACACCCATTCGGGGCGCATCCGCCCGCTCACGAGCTCAAGGCAGCGCGCGGCGAAGTGTCCCGAACCGAGGAAAGCCGCCGTCAACTTCGTCATTTTTCCTCAGCCGCGCGGCGCGCGATCTTTTTCTTCATGAACTGCCGTTTGAGCGGCGAAACGCGGTCGATGAGCAGCCGCCCTTTAAGGTGGTCTATCTCGTGCGAGAAAACGCGTGCGATGAAGCCTTCAAGCTCGCGCGTAACCTCTTTGCCGTTCTCGTCCTTGTATGTCACGGTCATTCTTTCAGGCGAAACTACTTTCTCATAGATGCCTGGAAAGCTGAGACAGCCTTCCTCGCCCGTTACGGCTCCTTCTTCCGATAGTATCACTGGGTTCACAAGCACATATTTGTCGTCCTTGTAGTCTATGACAACGACCTTCTTCGAGACTCCTACCTGAGGAGCCGCGAGCCCGACTCCGTCGTTCGCGTACATAGTCTCCCACATGTCGGCAACGAGCGATTTCAGCTCGTCGTCGAAATCAGCCACCTCCTCCGTCTCCTCGCGGAGAACGGGGTTGGGATAAACGCATATAGTCCTAAGGGCCATAAATTGACCTCCCGTCGCTTTTTTAAGATATTCTAATTCTAACGTAAAAAACGCCCGCGCTCAAGGGAACGAGCGCGGGCGCGGATTTACGGCGTTGTGCCTGCGTTAGGCGTCTTCTTTCTCGCGGTTCTTGAGGAAGTCGCCGAGCGTGAAGTTCATCTCTTCCTGCGGAAGCTGGCTGTTGGGGTTCTCCTGCCTCCTGCGGTCTCCGTCGGGGCGGCGGCGGCGCGGACGCTCGTCGCGGCGCGGCTGCTCGTCCTGCTGGAAGCGCTCACGCGGCTGCTCGTCGCGCGGGGCGCGCTTCGCGGGCTCCTCGTGCGCGGGGCGGAGGCTCAAGCGGATGCGGCGCTCTGTCGGGTTGACCTCAAGCACGCGGGCCGTGACTTCCTGTCCCTCGCTGAGAACGTCTCTCGGGTTCTCGACTCTCTGGCTCGAAAGCTGCGAGATGTGGATGAGTCCCTCGACGCCCTCTTCAAGTTCGACGAATCCGCCGAAGTCGCCGATTCTGACTACCATCAAAGGAACCTCGGCA
>URAG01000086.1 GCA_900545755.1 uncultured Cloacibacillus sp.
CCGAGGGCAAGGAAGAGATACACAGGCTGAGACAGGAGCTCGACCGCGACACGAAGGAACGCCGCAGCGAACTTCAGCGCTCTGAGCGCCGTCTGGAGCAAAAAGAGGAAAACCTCGACAGAAAGCTCGAGAATATCAGCCGCAAGGAAGAAGAGCTCAAAAACAAAAACGAGCAGGTGCAGTCGAAGCTCGACAGGCTCTCCGACCAGGAGCAGGAGCTTATAGCAAAGCTCGAACAGATAGCCCAGCTCACACAGGAAGAGGCGCGCGAGCAGCTTCTCGCCGAAGTCGAGGCCGACGCGAACCACTACATCGGGCTCCGTCTGAAAGAGCTTGAGGAGAGGGCGAAGCGCGACGCCGACCGCCGCGCGCAGGAGATCGTCGCGACCGCGATACAGCGGTGCAGCGTCGAGTTCACCTCCGACGTTGTTGTGAGCGTCGTCAACCTTCCGTCCGACGAGATGAAGGGACGCATCATCGGCCGCGAGGGACGCAACATAAGGACCTTCGAGACTCTGACCGGAGTCGACCTCATCGTCGACGATACCCCGGAGGCCGTAACGTTGAGCAGCTTCGACCCCGTAAGGCGCGAGGTGGCGCGCCTGTCGCTTGAGCGGCTCGTCGTAGACGGACGCATTCATCCGGCGCGCATAGAGGAAATAATAGAACGCGCCGAGAAGGACGTTCAAGCGCAGATAATTGAGACCGCCGAGGAGGCGCTTCTCGAAACGGGCATAAAGAACATGCACAGCGAGCTCGCGAAGATAATCGGGCAGCTGCGCTACCGCACAAGCTACGGACAGAACGCTCTCTCGCACAGCCTTGAGGTCGCGCATCTCGCCGGCGTCATGGCTGCGGAGCTTGGACTTGACGAGCAGAAGGCCCGCAGGGCGGGGCTTCTTCATGATATAGGCAAGGCCGTCGACCACCAGGTCGAAGGGCCGCACGCGAAGATAGGCGCGGATCTCGCCAAGCGCTACGGCGAGAGCCCTGACATCGTCAACGCAATAGCGTCCCACCACGAGGACGAGGAGCCGCAGACGATATACGCCGTGCTCGTAGCCGCCGCGGACGCCGTCAGCGCGTCGCGTCCGGGAGCGCGCCGCGAGAGCCTCGACGCTTACGTAAAGCGCCTCGAAAAGCTCGAGGAGGTCGCGAAGACATTCTCCGGCGTCAGCAAAGCGTTCGCTATACAGGCCGGACGCGAGGTGCGCGTGGCCGTCGCGCCGACCGTCACCGACGACGGCGAAATGCAGAAACTTGCCTACGACATCGCCCGTAAGATAGAAGAAGAGCTGCGCTATCCTGGGCAGATAAAGGTCACTCTGATACGCGAAACGCGCGCCGTGGAGTACGCGAAATAGGCTCCGCATGCGCGTACTGTTCATAGGAGACATCATGGGCCGTCCCGGTCGCGCGGCCGCCGCGCAGATGATCCCGCGGCTGCGCGCCGAATTCGGCGGCTTTGACTTCATCATAGCCAACGGTGAAAACAGCGCCGCTGGTTTCGGCCTCACGGAAAAGGTCATGCGTGAGCTCTTTTCTGCTGGCATAGACGTTCTGACCAACGGCAACCACGTCTGGGATAAAAAAGACTTCGTTCCTATGCTCGACTCGGAGCCGAACGTCCTGCGTCCCGCCAACCACCCTAAGGGGACGCCGGGACGCGGCTTCGCCGTTTATGAAAAGAACGGAGAGATGCTCGCCGTCCTCTGCCTTCAGGGACGGACATTCATGCCGCCGCTCGACTGCCCTTTTCAAACAGCCGACGCGTTGCTCTCTAATTGCGCCGTTCCGTCGGTATTCGTCGACATCCACGCCGAAGCCACGTCGGAAAAGCGCGCGCTCGGCGTCTACCTCGACGGCCGCGTTTCCGCGGTAGTGGGAACGCACACCCACGTGCAAACGGCGGACGATGAGATACTGCCTGGAGGCACCGCTTTCCTCTCGGACGCCGGAATGACGGGCGGGCACGGAGGAATAATCGGCATGAACGCAGAATCAGTTATGCCGAAGTTTCTCATGGGGACGCCGAGCCGTTTCGAAGTATGCGAGAAGCAGGTGAAGTTTCAGGGCGTTGTCATTGAGATAGACGGAGAGACTGGGCGCTCCCTTGATATAGCGAGGATAAACATACCCGTCGAAGAATAAGCGACATATAAAATAAACCGCACGGATCCAAAAGGGCTGTGCGGTTTATTTTTTTACAGCAAGCCGCGTATACGCCGATGAAACGTGCGTAGAAGCGACAAAATGCACAGCGAATAAAGGCAGATGAAACACAGCAGAAAATAAAATAAACTTATCTGACATTTGTTTTCACGCAATATCTGTGTTATATAAGTGAGAGTTCGCGGATTTAGGATACATATGTGTAATGTCTGTAATTATGTTTATTGTGACTCCGCGGCTAATTAGAAAGGAGTGGGTCCATTGGAATCCAGTTCAGGCAAAAGGGATCAGTGGGGGAGTAAGTTTGGCTTTATCATGGCCGCAGCCGGCTCCGCGATAGGACTTGGCAACGTATGGCGCTTCCCGTACATCACAGGCAAATACGGCGGAGGCGCGCTCGTCGTCATCTATCTGCTATTCGTCGTCTTCATCGGCACGTCTGTCATGCTTGCGGAGCTCGCTATAGGGCGCAAGGCTAAACTTGACGCCGTAGGATCGTTCAAAAAGCTCGGCGGCGGCGCATGGCCGCTCGTCGGATGGCTCGGCTTTTTCTGCGCATTTGTGATACTTTCATATTACGCCGTCATAACGGGATGGACCGTCGCCTACATGTTCAAGTCGCTCGGCGGGCTCATGGAGCAGGCCGCCGCATCTGGCGGCGCGGCGGACGCTTTCGTTTCCTTCGTCTCCAATCCGGTACTTACAATACTATGTCTCTTCGTCGTAATGATATCAGTCGTCGTCATAGCATACCGCGGCGTCAGCGGCGGCATAGAGAAGAGCTGCAAGGTGCTCATGCCGGCGCTCTTCGTAATCATCGTGCTGCTCATAGTCCGCTCCGTCACGCTTCCGGGCGCTGAGGCTGGACTGCGCTTCTACCTGCTGCCGGACTTTTCGAAGGTCAGCGCAGAAGGCGTGCTCGCCGCAGTCGGACAGGGTTTCTATTCGCTCTCTCTCGGAATGGGAATAATGATAACCTACGGCAGCTACCTCGGCTCGCATGAGGATATGCCGAAGCTCACTCGCACAATAGTGCTGCTTGACACTTCTATCGCTTTCATGGCGGGGCTTGTAATATTCCCCGCAGTCTTCGCTTTCGGCATCGACGCGGGCTCCGGCCCTGGGCTTACTTTTGTTACGCTGCCCGCAGTCTTCGCCCAGATGCCTATGGGGGCGTTCTTCTCCTTCGCTTTCTTTGCGCTGCTCTTCATCGCGGCGTTCACCTCGTGCATATCGCTCTTTGAGGTCGTTGTAACCTTCGCCGTCGACGAGCTGCACTGGAGCCGCGCGAAGTCTGCGCTAGTCATGGGAGCCGCGATAGCTCTGCTCGGCATTCCGTCGGCTCTCTCAGTCGGCGGGCACATTCCGCAGGTCTTCGGCAAAGACTTCCTAGACGCGCTTGACTTCATCACGAACAACGCGATAATGCCTATAGGCGGGATCTTCGTCTCCATCTTCGTAGGCTGGATATGGACGAAAGGAGCGCTCGACGAGATCAGCAACCGCGGTGAGCTGAAATTCAAGTTTTGCAAGGCATGGCTCTGGATATGCCGCATTATCGCCCCGGTCTGCATAACGGCGGTATTTATCACTGGGCTTAAATGGTAGCGTAATCTTAGGTTCAGCCCGAGCATAAAAAGAGACGGACTCCTTAATGAAGTTCGTCTCTTTTTTTATGCTGCCACACAAAAAAAGACAAATTTGAGGGAACTCCGTTTATTTTGAAGCATCTTGCGGCGTTGACAATAAAAGTAATATTGTTATACTCTTAACAAGCTGAATGATGGTGGTAAGAGAGACCCGTTTAAAACGGCGGGCGCCGAAGGGGCAAAGCAGTAACGCTGAAACTCTCAGGCACAAGGATTACCGCCGGACAGCACTCTGAAATCGTTGACAGCGACGAGGACGAAAACAGGGGATATCAACGAAAGGCGGTG
The DNA here is from genome assembly GCA_900545755.1 of uncultured Cloacibacillus sp. Classification (GTDB taxonomy): domain Bacteria; phylum Synergistota; class Synergistia; order Synergistales; family Synergistaceae; genus Caccocola. Next base: position 4,110 of record URAG01000086.1, read on the forward strand.
TTCCTATGGATTCGTTCTCGTTTTCTTATATATGCCTGACTAACAATCCGGCGATGAAAGATCACGCCATATCCGTGGAGCTCATCCGCTCTTCGTCGCTTGACGTGCTGAAGAGGGCGCGCTCTTTGGTACATGACGGATGGGAGCTCCTTTCCAGCCCGTTTTACGGCAACTTTAAGCCGAACCAGCAGCCATACCGCACTTTGCTTCTCCGTAAAAAAAACGGCGGAGGCGCATCGTACGATATACAGTCGATTTCGCTTATAGAAGACGCTGTGCGTTTTTACGAGAGCTCGCACAAGATCATGTCAACAGGCGAGCTGGATGAGAATATAGAAAAAGATTTCCGTTATCTTGATATTGTGCTGATGGAAGAAACGTTCCGTCAGTATGGTGTCTCCGCAGCTACGGCGCATCCCAGCCGCGGACCGCGGATATAGATCAGTTTCTTTTTTAGCGCGCTGTTCCCATCAATAACGTCATAAGGAGGATCATCATGAAACTCGAACTGCAGATGGCAAAAGTCAAGAACATAGCGTGGGGCGACAAAACCGCGCTCCTTGCCGACGGCACACTTCAGATCAACAAAGAAGAGTTCCTTGCCGCGGCGGCAGACGGCGAGCACTTCAAAACGCTGAACGCGGATCTCGCGCGTCCAGGCGAGTCAGTCCGTATCTGCCCTGTAAAGGACGCGATTGAACCGCGCTACAAGACCGAAGGACCAGGACAGGTGTTCCCGGGAATGCTCAGCGACGTTGAAACGGTAGGCAGCGGAAAGACGTTCGTCCTTCAGGGCGCCGCGGTGCTTACTTGCGGACGTATCGTCGGCTTCCAGGAGGGCATCGTGGACATGAGCGGAGCCGGCGCCGATTACACGCCGTTCGCAAAGACCATGAACGCGGTGCTCGTCATTGAGCCCGTCGAAGGCATCGAGCCGCACGAGTATGAAAAAGCCTGCCGCCTCGCAGGATTCCGCGCCGCGTTCTATATCGCAGAAGCCGCGTGGAAGGCCGGAGCCCACGTCGACGAGACGAAAACCTACGAACTTCCGTCGTTCGCCGAGAGCATGAAGGCTTATCCGGAGCTTCCGAAAGTCGCCTATATCTACATGCTCCAGACCCAAGGCCTTCTCCATGACACCTACGTCTACGGAGTCGACGCGAAGAGGATACTTCCCTCGCTCATCCATCCGAACGAGACGATGGACGGCGCTATCGTCTCAGGAAACTGCGTTTCCGCCTGCGATAAGAACAGCACCTACGTCCACCTCAACAACCCAGTCATCAAAGACCTTTACGCCCGCCACGGGAAAGACGTCAACTTCATCGGCGTCATAATAACCAACGAGAACGTAACCCTCGCGGACAAGAAGAGAAGCTCCTCCTACGCCGTCAAGCTCGCAACGATGCTCGGCGTGGACGGAGTCATCATCACAGAAGAAGGTTTCGGCAACCCGGACGCCGACCTTATCATGAACTGCCGCAAGGCTGAGAAGGCCGGCATCAAGACGACGCTCGTCACCGACGAATACGCTGGACGCGACGGCGCGAGCCAGTCGCTGGCCGACGCCGCTCCCGAAGCGAACGCTGTAGTAACAGCCGGCAATGCGAATATGCTAATCGTCCTGCCGCCGATGGAAAAACTCATCGGATTCAGCGACTACACTGACGTGATCGCCGGCGGATTCGACGGATCGCTCCGTCCCGACGGCTCCATTGAAGTCGAACTTCAGGCTATCACAGGCGCGACTTGCGAGCTAGGTTTCAACCCGATCAGCGCCAAGACCTGGTAGGAGGACTAAGACAATGACGAAGAAGAGAATCGTACACTATATCAACCAGTTCTACGCCGGTATCGGCGGAGAAGAAAAAGCCGGAGAAGTCAAGCCGGAAGCCCGTCAGGGAGTAGTCGGACCCGGAATGGCCCTTGACAAGGCGCTCGGGGATGCTGCCGAAGTCGTCGGGACTGTCATCTGCGGCGACGGCTATTATGCAGAGCATATGGACGAGGCCAACGAAGAGATAATCAAGCTCATAGCCGGATTCCAGCCCGACGCAGTAGTCACAGGGCCGGCGTTCAACGCCGGACGTTACGGCACCGCCGCCGGCGGAGTCGCGGACGCAGTGCAGAAAAAGCTCGGAGTCCCGGCAGTCTCCGGAATGTACATTGAAAATCCCGGCGTCGATATGTACAAAAAATCCGTCTTCATCGTACCGACCGCAGACAGCGCGCGCGGCATGGGCAAAGCGATCCCAGCGATGGCTGGCCTCGTCCTCAAAGTTCTTGAGACGAACGGGAAGCCTGGATCGCCAGAAGAGGCCGGCTATATTCCGCGCGGCGTCCGCGTGAACTACTTCAAAGACGTCCCAGGAGCGCACCGCGCCGTCGACATGCTCGTCAAAAAGCTCAAGGGAGAACCGTTTGAGACGGAATATCCGATGCCGAGCTTCGACCGCGTAGAACCCGGTGCAGCAATCACCGATATGAAGAACGCCACGATAGCGCTCGTCACCTCAGGCGGCATCGTACCTAAGGGCAACCCCGACCACATCGAGGCTTCAAGCGCCATGAGGTATGGAACCTACTGCATCAAAGGCGTACAGTCCGTAGATGGAGAACACTACGCGACGGCCCACGGCGGCTACGACCCGACCTACGCCAATGCCGACCCGAACAGAGTCCTCCCGGTAGACGTTCTCCGCGAGATGGAGAAGGAAGGCGTATTCAAGAAGCTCTACGACTATTTCTTCTCGACGGTCGGAAACGGGACATCCACGGCGAACGCGAAGAAATACGGCCTCGCGATAGGCGCGCAGCTCAAGAAAGACGGAGTTGACGCCGTGATCCTCACCTCCACTTGAGGAACCTGCACTCGTTGCGGTGCAACGATGGTCAAAGCGATCGAATCCTACGGAATCCCTGTGGTGCATATCTGCACGATAGTCCCGATTTCTCAGACGGTCGGCGCGAACCGCATAGTCCCGGCCGTAGCCATTCCCCATCCGCTCGGAGATCCTACGAAGAGCCACGAAGAAGAACTCGCCATTCGCCGCGCGATTCTCGACAAAGCCATCAAGGCCCTTGAGACCCCGGTAACGGAGCAGACGGTATTCTAAAAAACACAACGCGCGGGGCGGCGTAAGCCGTCCCGCTCTTTCCGTATCGGCGCAGCGCAGCCCAAGCGCACGGTTCTCGCGCTGACGTTTATCTTTTATTTATTCACCTGAACAATGACCAAATAGCTCGTGAAATTTATAATTACTTATGTATAGGATTATGGAAATACAGCCTGCGGGCTTATTTTTATAAAAGAGCACAAATCAAAACAGGAGGAATATAACGAAATGCCAAACGCAGCAGTAAAAGCGGCAGCCTATTCACTCAACCACACGCCGGAGCTCGCCCTCTGGTACGGCAATACTCCCTTCGTGGAGAGAGAGACCCATCCTGATTCTGAATTCCTCAAAGAACTCCCCAAGTTTGAACAGAACTACGACGAAGCCACGCGCTACGCCCCGAACCTCACTTACATCGGCGCTATGGAGATAGAAGACTTCGAGAAGCGCCAGCAGCCCTGGTACAAGAACCTTGAACCCGAAGCGCAGCGCTACGGCAAGTACGGCGAAATCATGCCGGAAGATGAGACCCTCGCTTTCATGGACATGTGCGACGTATTCGACCTCATCTGGCTTGAGAAGGGCTTTGCAGCCGCCGTCAAAGAAAAGGTAGCCAAGCACCCGCTTATGCGCGACGACATACTCGCCCGTCTCGAAGCCGGGCACGAACTCTCCGAGATAGAGCACGAAACAGCCAACGAAGGCGCGCTTCCGCTCTATTTCGAAGGCAAGGTAGTCGGCTGCGCCCGCCGCGGACATGAGGTCGACCCGAACCTCACCGCCTACGAGCTCATGGTCAACATCTGCAACAAGGCCAGCGCCGTACTTTCGCTGCTCCACCTCATCAAGAACGCCGGCCTCACCCCCGACGACATCGATTTCGTAGTCGAGTGCTCCGAGGAAGCCGCAGGCGACATGAACCAGCGCGGCGGCGGCAACTTCGCGAAAGCCATCGCGGAGATAGCCGGCTGCAAGAACTCCTCGGGCTGCGACGTGCGCGGATTCTGCGCCGGCCCGGTAAACGCGATTCTCGCCTCCGCCTCGATGGTGGCCGCGGGCACCCGCAAGAACGTCGCCGTAGTAGCCGGCGGCGCCATTCCAAAGCTTTACATGAACGCGCGCGACCACGTCAAGAAAGAGCTCCCCGCGCTTGAGAACTGCATCGGATCATTCGCCGCCCTCATCATCCCCGACGACGGCGAGCATCCCGTCATCCGCCTCGACGCGGTAGGAAAGCACACTGTCGGCGCCGGCGCTTCGCCGCAGACGGTAACCTCCGTCCTCACCTACGAGCCGCTCCAGAAGGTCGGACTCACCTTCTCCGATGTAGACAAATTCTCGCCAGAACTCCACAATCCGGAGATCACGCTTCCCGCCGGAGCCGGAGACGTCCCGACCGCCAACTTCAAGATGATCGCGGCCCTCGCCGTCATGAAGAAGGCCATTGAGAAGGCCGACATGGTCAAATTCACGAAGGAGCACGGAATGACCGGCTTCGTCCACACGCAGGGACACATCCCATCAGGCGTGCCGTTCATCGGACATGCGATCGACGCCATCAACGCAGGAAAGATGACCCGCGCCATGATCATAGGCAAGGGAAGCCTCTTCCTCGGACGCCTCACGAACCTGGCCGACGGCGCTTCCTTCCTCATAGAGAAGCCGCAGCCAAAGAAAGAAGAAGCGGCGGTCAGCAAAGAAGAGATCCGCGAACTGATCCTCGCCACGGTCAGCGAAAACGGCGGCCATCTCGCCTCCAATCTGGGCGCGG
>URAG01000087.1 GCA_900545755.1 uncultured Cloacibacillus sp.
GAGCACATTATGAGCTTCAGCATTCAGGCAGGCGCCCGAAGCGCATAAAGAAATCAGCAATATCGCCTAACATAGGCACAGACGAGCATCAGAAGGAATTTGTCAGCATCTTTATGCAGCGGGTCGATTCCAAGAAGCCCACGCAGACGTGCGACGCGTTGCGTTACTGTGTTTCTATGCACATACATCTTCTCGGCGGTAAGTATTACGTTCATGTCGTGCGCTATCAGAGCCTCTGCGGTCTCAGCAAGCTCCGGCTCGGAGCGCAGCTTCTCCGCGTACGGCGCAAGGAAGTGGCGCAGTCGCGCCGGCTCCGTTTTCTGGAAAGTGTATTCGAGGATATAGTCCGACGCATAAAGTACTCCGCCGCGCCTTCCGCAGGCCTTCGCCCATTCGCCCGCTATGAGCGCCGCTTCGAGGCTCAGCCGGTATTCCTCAGGCTGCCTCGCGTATGTGCCGGCCATGATGATCGGATGGAAGCCGCAGCGCGCCTCCAGCCCTTCGGCAAGCGCGCGAAGATATCCGTCGAGCTGGATCTTGACCGAGCGCCCGTCTTCTTCAAGGCAGCGGCATATCACGAGCCTTCCTTCGCTCGTCACGCCGCAGATATCCTGTTCGCTGGTGCCGCGGAAGCATGAGACGGCGAGCTCAGCTTCGCCTGGCTTCGCCGGCACACCGCCGACGACGCAGACGGCGCGCGGTATTTCAAGATTTTTGCCCTGTTCCTCGGCGAGTAGAAAGGTGTAAACTTTCATCTCCCGCGTGTCCGTGTACAGCAAGTTGTTCAGCAACTGATTCTCTCCGCGCGGCTTGCCGGCATCTGATGCGCCTTCCGAGACGCCGCACGTTGCGGCCTGCGCGAGCGCTTCCAACATTAACATCGGCTGCGCGGCGCTAGCATAGTCCTCGGCGCACAGGTAAAGCGCAAGCAGCCGCGACGACGGAAGAGGAAGCCGTACGCAGTAGAAAAGCTTCCCCCCGTCAGAGAAGACATCCGCCTCCTTACGCGCGCCTGCCGGAAGCGGCGGATGCGCGCATTTTATCGTCTCACGCCTTGCCGTTTCGACGCCGCCGCTGAATAGCAGCACGTCGCTGCGCGGGAAAGCTGCGCAGGCCATTTCAAAGAGTCGTTCAGCGTATGTCTTTAGCATAGCGTCTCTTAGCCGTCATGATTTTTGTAAGGAAGTCGCGTCGCTGCTCCGATTCGTAGAGCGGACGGACGGAGTTTCGCCACATGGCTTCCTCCTCCGCAGTCGGGACGACGGCTTTCATGCCGAGACGCAGCAGTTCGTTCTTCGCCGCCAGGTTGCTTTCGGCCTGGCGCTTCAGCACCCACGCATCGCTCTCATTTATAGCTTCACTCAACATCTCCTGCTTGTAGGCGTCAAGCTCGTTCCACGAACTCTGCGAGAAGCACAGCGCCTCCATGCTGTACCAAATGCGCAGCTCAGTGACAAACTCCTGATATTTGTAAAATTCCATGTCGAGTATATTCTTGTATGGATTCTCCTGGCTGTCTATCATTTTCGACGCGAGCGCGTCCTTTATGTTGTTGTAATAAATCTGTATAGGTATCGCGCCGAGACGCGCAAAATAGTTCCTTATCGCTGGAGATGCGAGTATCCTTATGCGCCGCCCCCTAAGGTCGTCAGGCGTGCGTATCGGCACGCCGCTCGACGTAATGTAACGCCATCCGAGCGACCATAGGCTCGGGCAGATTATCCCGGCCTCATCGAGGCCGCCGCGCAGATCCGGAAGTATCACCTCGCGCGCAAGATAGCCCGCCTCGTCCGCCGAGTCGAAGAGAAACGGCAGATGCAACGTGAAAACCTTGTTATCGGTATAGGGACAAAGCGCTATCGCAGAGCTGACTACGATGTTTAGCGCGCCCGACATCAGCATACCGAGCAGCTTGTAGTTGTCGCCGGAGGTCGAGATGGTGTGCATATTTATCTGGAAATTTCCTCCGCTTTTTTTGTAAAGCAGCTCCGAAAGATGCTTCAACCCGTCGCTGACGACGCTGCCTGGCTGTACTATGACGCCGCCGTTCCAGACGGTCTTCTTCGTCCTATGCAGCACGCAGGCGCGCAGCGCGACGCGGTCGCGGATGCTGTGCAGCGGGTCAAGCGCAGCGTTGTCCTTCATTTTCCTCATGCGCTGCAAAATAGTGTTGCGGTGTACGGAGAGCGCGCCGGCGCAGCGTATCGGGCTGCAATCCGCCTCTGAGAGCGCGGCGGCTGTCTCCGGCATATCGCGTCCTGCGCACAGCGCCGCAGAAATGTCGCGCGTCAGGCACTTCCGTGCCGCTCCGTCAAGGTTTGAAAAAAGCCACTCGAATATAAAATCGTCTATGAAAAGGCACTCGGCGTCCTCGCCGCGACCGCCGCGCCTCGAGTATAGGTAGGCAGCCTCGCTGTAGCTGTTGTGCAACAGCTCAGCGCGCGGATAGGCGCTGCCGACGCAAACCGAGAGCTTGACGCCGTCAGGTAGGAGCTCCGCTACGCGGCGCGCCGTACGCCTTGTCTCCTCTGCAAAAGCCGCCCGTTCCACGCCCGCAACAGTTTTGAAAACTATCATCTGCCACGCGTCCGCGCAGCCGTATATGTCCTGCGCGCCGAAAAGTCCAAGTTGCTCCGCGCGCCGCTCAATTTCGACGAATGGTCCGTCTCCGTCCTCTGCGCCGCCGGACGCGGCGAAGAGCACCGCGCAGCGCGGCTCGTCGCGCAGATAGCCGAATGAGCTGAGATAGGATTCAGCCTCTGAATCTATGCGGCCAGAACCGGCAAGCTGGCTGACGAGCATCGTACGCTTACGCTCCGCCGTCCCCTTGCCGCCTTCAGCGTCGCATTCGGCGGCTATCAGGACTTTCAGATAATCGGCGGCTAGCTCGCCGCGCCCGGACGGCGCTATTACGTAGCAAAGCACGCGCCCGCCGCGCTCGACCTGCGCTACACGCAGCGCAAGCGCGGCCGCGCGCGCTTCATCTCCGGCGCCAGACAGCCCGCCTTCAATCAGCGCAGATACGTTTTTCCCAAACTCGCCGCCGCCGCGCAGCAGCCTGATATTCATCTCAGCGTCCACTACGCCGAAAGGAACGTCCACTGCACACGACGCTGCGCGCGAGACGGCTTCGACGATCGATTCTTTCAGCACATAGGCAGTTTCCACAGCTGCACAGCCCTTCTCCAGCACAGCCGTATGAAGGAATTTCCCGAGTACGGCAGGCGGCAGACATTCTCACGCTAGTATATATCAAAGTCAGCCGCAAATACAGACTGGCGCGGCGGCACGGCTAATCCAGAGCAGGCTTCGGCAGACGCGTTTCCGACGGAGATCCAGAGCGAGGCGTAGAAAGACCGCCGCCCGCGGATTGCCGTGAGCGGCGGTCTTGTCGTAAAACGGCGCGGTTTTTCTCAGCGCTGCGATTTCAGCGCGAGTTACTGGGCCAACCCCGCTTTGAAGGCCCTGAGGTTAAGGTCGAGAAGCTTTTCCGGGATCAGCTCTTTGAGGACGGAATCCCAGTCAAGATCCTCTAGCCCCATCGCCTTTACAAGCGCGCCGAGCAGAACGATGTTCTGCGCCTTAATGTTTCCCAGCGAGCTCGCTATCTCGCCGGCGTTGAATATCTTCGTGTTCGGCACCGCGGCGCGGAGTTTTTCAGTTACTCCGTGCGGGTATTCCGCCGCACCGGTGAGCACCGGCAGCGAATATATCTCGAAGTCGTTGACAACCAGCGTGCCGCCCTTTTTCAGGTACTGGAGCCAGCGCGCCGCCTCTACCTTCTCGAAGGCTACGAGCACGTCGGCCTCTCCCTCCGGAACGACCGGCGAGGCGACCTTCGAGCCGTAGCGCACATGCGTCGTGACGCTGCCGCCCCGCTGGCTCATGCCGTGTATCTCTGACATCTTGACGTCGTAGCCTTTGCGCGCGAGCCCCTCGGAGAGTATCTTCGAGGCGAGTATCGTACCCTGTCCGCCTACGCCGACAAGGAGAATGCTTTTCGTATCGTTCGTCTTCATCGCCTAGCCCTCCCTCTTAATGGCCTGTTTCGGACAAATCTGCATACAGACGGTGCAGCCGTTGCACGAGGCGCGGTCGATATATACGCGGCCGTCGCGGAAGTTGACGGCGGGGCAGCCGGCCTTGAGACAGAGCTTGCATTTCACGCACTTGTCTTCATCGACGACGCATTTCATATTCGCGCGGCGCTTGACGACTTCTTTGATGAGCGCGCACGGCGACGTAGTGATGATGACGAATGGTTCAGTCGCCTCGTATCCGTCGCGGATCGCTTCTCTAGTAGCGGTGAGGTCGTATGGATCGATGAGGCGGATGTTCTCTTCCTTGACGCCGCAGGCCATGCAGAGCGCCTTGAGGTCTACTTGGTGAGTCGGCTCGCCCATGAGGGTGCGGCCGGTGCCGGGGTTCTCCTGATGGCCGGTCATCGCCGTGATTCTGTTATCGAGGATGTTTATGACGATCGGGGCCTTGTTGACTATCGCGTCGATAAGGCCCGTGATGCCCGAGTGAAAGAATGTAGAATCTCCGATGACGGCGAATACCTTTTCCTTGCGCCCCGCGCGTTCGACGGCCTTGCGGAATCCGACGCCGCCGGAGACGCTCGCGCCCATGCATATGACGGTGTCGGTGACGGAAAGCGGCGGAACGATGCCGAGCGTGTAACAGCCTATATCCCCTGTCACGACGATGTCCTTATATTTGCCGACCTCGTAGAAGAAGCCGCGGTGCGTGCATCCAGCGCAGAGGACTGGAGGGCGCGGCGGGACGTTGACATCTATCGAGTAACCGCCGGTCTCTTCCGACTCTGGGAAGAAGGCGCGGCGCACGCGCTCCGGCGTAAGCTCGTCTATCCACGGAAGCTTCTCGCGCCCAGTGCAGGCGATGCCGAGCGTTTTGACGTAGTTCTCAAGGTATGGCTCGTTCTCCTCGATGACGTAGAGCGTCTCGACGGAGGCGGCGAAGTCGCGGATTTTCTTTTCCGGCAGCGGCCACGTGAAGCCGAGCTTGAGGTATGAAGCCTCGTCGCCGAATACTTCCTTCGCATGGTTGTAGGAAATTCCGCTCGTTATAATGCCGACCTTGCCTGTGCCGCGTTCGACGCGGTTGAGCGGCGTATTTTCGCTGTATTCCTTCATGGAGGCGATGCGCTCGGTCAATATCTGCTTGCGGCGCTTAGCGTTCGCGGGGGCCATGACGTATTTCGTTACGTCCTTCTTGTAGGGGCGCACCTCGCGCTCTACTCTTTCACCCGTTTCGACGAGCGTCTTGCTGTGGCAAATGCGCGTCGTGACGCGGAAGAGCACCGGCGTGTCGAATTTCTCTGAAATCTCGAAGGCTTCCTTAACGTAGTCGAGACACTCCTGGCTGTCGGATGGTTCGACCATCGCTATCTTCGCGTGCGAGGCGTAGAAGCGGTTGTCCTGCTCGTTCTGCGAGCTGAAAAGACCCGGATCGTCTGCGGATACTATCACGAGTCCGCCGTTGACGCCGGTGTATGCGAGTGTGAAAAGCGGGTCGGCCGCTACGTTGAGGCCGACGTGCTTCATCGCGGCGAGCGCCCTCGCGCCCGCTATCGAAGCGCCTGCCGCCGCTTCAAGCGCGACCTTTTCGTTAGTCGACCACTCGGCGTAGACCCCGGCGTCCTTATAGGTTGCGAGGTTTTCGAGAATCTCCGTCGAGGGCGTTCCGGGATACGCGGCGGCGAAGTGCAGCCCGGCTTCCCAAGCGCCACGGGCCGTCGCCTCGTTTCCGGTCATAATCTTCCTCATTAAATCTCCTCCTTGCAAATAAAAAACCCGGCCTTCGCGAGCGAAGCCGGGATATAAATTCCTTGACTGTTGCCGTTATTCTTTGTCTTCGGCGGAACGCTCGTCTTCGGCGTCGAGCATTATCCACGCGGCGCCGTCAAATCTTACCAACCCGCTTATTATATACATTAAAGCGACGGCGAGGAAAGCTTTTTCCCTCAAAACTACAAAGCAGAGCGCGATGAAGGTCGTCATGCCGTAAAGCTTGACCTTGTTGACGTTATGCTTGTTGAGGCGCTTCGCATTACAGTAGGGCACGGAGCTGACCATCAGAGCGCCGATGAAACACATAGCGCACATCGCGACGAGAGGTGTCACGGGGACACCGGCGATGACCATCGCGGCAAGCGTCAAGCCGCCGGCTGGAATCGGAAGCCCCTGGAACGGGCCGGCTGGGACATGCGTGACGTTGAAGCGGGCGAGGCGCAGAACGCCGCAGAGCGCGAAGAAAGAAGCGGCCAGCGGACCCCATATGCCGACGTTCGGGCCGATGTAGGCCGAATATACGAGAAACGCCGGCGCCACGCCGAAGCTTATCGCGTCCGCGAGGCTGTCGAGTTCCTCCCCAAACTGGCTGCCGCCGCCGAGGCTGCGCGCGACGCGCCCGTCCATTACGTCGAAGAATACCGCAAAGCAGATCAGCGCCGCGGCGGGGATGAGCTTGTCGTGCGACGTTAATATGAGAGACGAGACTCCGCAGAAAACGCTGCCGCTCGTTATCATATTCGGTATTATCATTCTGAACGGTATGTTCCTCGCCCGTCTCCGCTTGCGCTTATCCATCTTTCTTCACTCCTATAATCGTGCGTCCGGCGTACACCTTGTCGCCTATCTTTACATTCGGCTTGATAGAGGGCGGCAGATAGAGATCCACCTTAGAACCCAACTTTATCATACCATATCTGCCGCCGCCGCGCACCACGTCGCCAGGCTTCACGCGGCAGACGATGCGCCGCGCCATGATGCCCGCTATCTGCGTCAGGACGAACCGTCCGTACTCCGATTCCGCGCCGACGTAAAAGCGCTCGTTTATCTCCGAGGCCTTCGGCGCTATCGCGAACCATTTTTTGCCGGGGACGTACTTCGCGTAACCGACAGTGGCCGTCACAGGGAAGCGGTTGACGTGTACGTTGAAACCGCTCATGAATATGCCTATCTTCTCCGCCTTGCCGGTGTACTCGTGCTCCGACTCCTCTATCTCGACTATCGTGCCGTCCGCCGGGCTCAGGAAGTCCCCGTCGTCAAGCGGACGCTCCGGCTCGCGATCCGGGTCGCGGAAGAACCAGCATGCGAAGGCGAGCGGCACGCAGAGGCACACGCTTATCCACGGCGAGACGTACCACCCCGCCGCCATCATCAGCACGAGCGCGGCCACCGTCGGCCAGCCGTCGCGGGCAAGCCTCACGCTAATCTCCGTTCTCGTCCTTGCGGACGATGCTGATGTCGGCCACTGCGTCGCCTTCGTCGAGGCTGACTATCGTATAGCCAGTCGCGGCGCGGCTCAGGGTCGAAATTTCCTTCGCGCCGATGCGCACCATGCGCCCGCGGCTCGTTATGACGATTATATCCTCGTCCTCCTGGACGCCCCACGCGCCGACGAGACTGCCGGTCTTCTCCGAGAGCTTCATCGCGCGCACGCCGTATCCGGCGCGGTGGTGCTGCGTAAATTCGTCGTAGGATGTGCGCTTTCCTATGCCATGCTCGCTTATGAAGAGCACCTCACGCCCCTCCGAGACGACGTCGCAGCCGACTACGCTGTCGCCTTCGTCAAGCCTGATGCCGCGCACGCCCTGCGCCTGGCGGCCCAGCGGACGGAATTCCTCCTCGTTGACACGAAGGGTCTGCCCCATCGCCGTCGTGAGAAGCAGGTCGTCGCTGCCGCTCGTCACGCGCACGCGCGCTATATCGTCGTCGTCCGCTATGCCAAGCACGCGGCGTCCCGCCCTCGTAAGCCCTTCAAGCTCCGTAACCGGCAGGCGCTTCGCGGTGCCGAGCTTCGTGACGAAGAATACGAATTTAGCTCCCTCGAGAGCGCTGTCCTTCATGCCGACGACCTTTTCGTCTTTTTCAAGCGTCACTATCGTTCCGATGAGCTTGCCCTTGCCCGTCTTAGGCTCCGGCAGCGAGAAGCCGCGCACGCCGAAAACGCGCCCGCGGTTCGTGAAAAGGTAGAGCGTCTTGTGCGTCGTTGTCGTCGTTATTAGCGAAATCTCATCCTCGGCCTTCGTCGCAACGCCCCTGACTCCCTTGCCGCCGCGCTGCTGCACGCGGTAGTCCTGGAGCGGCATACGGCGGATGTAGCCGTCGCGCGTCAGCGCCACGACGATGTCCTCCTCCGGGATGAGGTCTTCCGCCGCGACTTCTTCGACATCGTTTTCTATGTCGGTGCGGCGCTTGTCGCTGTAGGCGGCTTTGACCTCCTGGAGCTCGCTCTTTACGACCGAGTCGAGGACGACGTGGCTCGACAGTATGCTGTTGTAGCGTTCGATGTCCATAAGGAGCTGCGCGAGTTCTGCGTCGAGCTTCTCGCGCTCGAGTCCGGTGAGGCGCTGGAGGCGCATGTCGAGTATCGCCTGCGCCTGGATTTCAGTAAAATCGAGCTCAGACATGAGGTTGCCGCGCGCGGTCAGAGCGTCGTTCGAACCTCTGATTATGGCTATGACGCGGTCGATAGCGTCGAGGGCGCGGAGCAGCCCTTCGACGATGTGCCGCCTGTCCTCGGCCTTGCGCAGGCGGAACTCCGTCCTGCGGCGCACGACCTCGCGGCGGTGGTTGAGGAATATCAGCACCATGTCTTTGAGCGGCAGTTCCTTCGTGCCGCCGTCGACTATGGCGAGGTTTATAACGCCGAAAGTCGTCTGGAGCTGAGTGCGCGAATAGAGCTGGCGCAGTACGAGGTTCGGGTCCGCGTCGCGCTGCAGCTCGACGACTATGCGCATTCCGTTTCTGTCGGATTCGTCGCGCAGGTCGGAAATGCCGTCGATGATGCCGGTCTGCGCGCCCTTTGCTATCGTCTCTATGAAATTGGTCTTGTTGACCATGTAGGGTATTTCGGTGATGAGTATTGCGCGCTTGCCCTTTTTCAGTTCTTCTATCTCGACGCGCCCGCGGACGATTATCTTTCC
>URAG01000088.1 GCA_900545755.1 uncultured Cloacibacillus sp.
GTCCCCGTCGATGAAATAGGCGTTGACGTCAAAGTCGTCCTGGTAGCCCTGCACAAGCTGTTCCAGGCTTAGGATGCGCACCCCCACGCCCACAACGCCCAGCAGCGCCCCCAGGCCGTGGGTGACGGCGTTGAGCACTTCTTCCCCGATGCTCAGGCGGCGGTTCTCGCCGCGGTATGGCATAGATGCAGTCATGGCTGGTTCCTCCTTTACTGATTTTGAAATCGGTTTATCTTGTGTTTTATATTAGGATATCACCAAAAGCAGGAAAAGTCAACCATATATTATGTCAGATATCGGGTCATCTTGTTTTTGATACAAGCTCTCTGTTTTTCCCAGTTCTGGCATGTCCTATGGCGTGAATGATTTCACCCTTGACATTTTGGCCAGAGGCTCGTATACTTTTCCTAGCACCCTTTGCATAAGAAAAATGTGATGCTAGCATCATGCAAAATACCAGAGAAAGTTAGGACTGATTTTCGTGCCCATGTATCAACCTGAGATCGAAACCATGCCCCAGGACCAACTGCGGGCTTTGCAGAGCGAGCGCCTGGTCAAGCAGGTCCGCCACGTCTACGATAACGTCCCCTATTACCGCGCCAAGATGGACGAGAAGGGCGTGACCCCCGACGACATCCACGGCATCGAGGACTTGCATAAGCTGCCTTTTGTCTCCAAGGCCGACCTGCGGGAGTGCTATCCCTACGGCCTGCTGGCCAAGCCCCTGTCCGAGTGTGTCCGCATCCACTCCACCTCCGGCACCACCGGCCGCCGCGTGGTGGCGTTCTACACCCAGCACGACGTAGACCTGTGGGAGGACTGCTGCGCCCGCGCCATCATGGCCGCCGGCGGCACCAAGGACGATGTGGTCCACGTCTCCTATGGCTACGGCCTCTTCACCGGCGGCGCGGGTCTGCACGGCGGCTCCCACAAGGTCGGCAGCCTGACCCTGCCCATGTCCTCAGGCTCGACCGACCGCCAGATACAGTTCATGCAGGACCTCGGCTCCACGATACTCTGCTGCACGCCCTCATACGCCGCCTACATCGGCGAGACGATAGTCGAGCGCGGGCTTCAGGACACGATCAAGCTCAAGGCTGGAATCTTCGGCGCGGAAGCGTGGAGCGAGGAAATGCGCCACGACATCGAAAAGAACCTCCGCATCAAAGCCTACGACATTTACGGCCTCACCGAGCTCGAAGGCCCGGGCGTCAGCTATGAATGCTGCGAGCAGCGTGGAATGCACATCTGCGAAGACCAGTTCATCGCGGAGATAATAGACCCGAACACCGGCGAAGTCCTTCCCGACGGAGAAAAGGGCGAACTCGTCTTCACCTCGCTCAACAAGCAGGCCTTCCCGATGGTGCGCTACCGCACGCGCGACATCTGTGTCCTCTCGCATGAGAAATGCTCCTGCGGCCGCACTCACGTCCGTATGTCCAAGCCGATGGGCCGCAGCGACGACATGCTCATAATCAAGGGCGTCAACGTCTTCCCGTCGCAGGTCGAAACCGTCCTCATCGAGCACGGCTACTCGCCGAACTACCAGCTCGTCGTCGATCGCGTCAACAACTCCGACACGCTCGATATCAACGTTGAAATGAACCCCGATATGTTCAGCGACAACCTCGGCGAAATCACCGCGCGCGAGAAAGAGCTAGTCAACGCGCTCAAGGGATTCCTCGGCATATACACGCGCGTCCACCTCGTCGCGCCGAAGAGCATCCCGCGCAGCGAAGGCAAGGCCGTCCGCCTCATAGACAAGCGCAAAATATAACCGGCGGAACACAACAGGGACTTTTTTGAATATAATAAAGGAGGAAAAAATCATGAAGGGGGAAAAAGAGATGACAATCAAACAGATTTCCGTCTTTCTTGAAAACAAGCCCGGCAAACTCGCCGAATTCGTTGAAGTTCTCCGCAGCCACGGCATAGACATGAGGGCGCTTTCGCTCGCGGAAGCCTCCGACTTCGGCATCGCGCGCGTCATAGTCGACGACCCCGACAAGACGCAGCAGGTGCTGGCAGAGGCGCACTTCATATCTTCCGTCACTCCGGTCCTCGCCGTCTCAGTCTCCGACCAGCCCGGCGCGCTTTACGAGATGCTCGAAGCGATGCGCGAAGGCTCCGTCAACATCGAGTACACCTACGCCTTCACGACGCGCACCGACAAAGGCGCCTACATGGTCTTCCGCGTCGCGGACAAATCCATCGACGACGCAGTCAAGCTCCTTGAAAAGCACAACATCAAGATAGTCGCGCAGGACGATATATATAAGCTGTAACAACAAAACAAGCGAAAGCCCCGCCGCTGAGGCGGGGCTTTATAATATGCCAGAGCGTGGAAAGCCGCCATGTTGACAAACGGCGTCGTCCTGGCAAACGCCGAATAGGAAGTCGCGGCCGACCAATATAGCTTCTGCAAATTAATGGAACATCTGCTCGTATAGTGAATATACTAAGAAAACATATCTGCACAACCTATTTTAATAAGTATTCAGCAGACAGATGAGAAGGGTAACTAAGGCAAAGGCAGTCTTACCAACGGACGACAGCCTCTCCCAAAAGCTCAACCCTGCGGATATAGACATAATGATGAAAAATGTACAGGCAACTGCGTTAAATGGGGCAATATATACGCGGCGTTCGCTCTCCATATACTCTGATGATCGAATGCGGAATAGTAGCAGAAGCGCACTATAACAAAAGCCCACGAGCCGGACTTAGCCTGCGTCAAGTTATGGCGCTGGAGTGGCCTCGATGTACATGGCCCAATAGATCAGATAAATATGGTCCCATGGCCCGCATTGCATTAAAATTTCTCACTATTCTGAAGCCTGTAGACGGTTACGCGTATTGCGCGGATATGCTACGTTTTTCGCAACAAAGCATGCGCCGCTTGGGTGTGGAGGCACAACAAACACGGATGTTAGTTCATGCTTGCTCGTACGTCATATAGTTCGTTGTGTCGGGATTTAGGCGATTCCGTCGAACCGGATTATAGTTATGTATTTCTTCCCTTTTTGATTAAGTGCGGTGTCTATCCGCTCTTTAATTTCTTTTTTCTTTTCGATCATCGAGTATGGAACGGCGAGGTCGAAGACGAGCTTCGACTGCGACGAGCCTCTCACTATGCGGAAGTCATGGATGGAAAAGGCAGGATCGAGTGCGTGGACTATATCGCCGACGGTCCGGCGCATCTCGTTTTGCTCTGCGTCGTTTGTCACGACCGGGTCGTAGTGGATGACGAAATGGACGTTCAACTTTTCAAGCACGTCGCATTCTATATCGTCGATAATATCGTGGCAGGCCAGAGGGTCTTCGTCCGCGCTCAGCTCTACGTGCGCCGAGGCGTAGCGGCGCCCCGGTCCGTAGTCATGTACGAGAAGGTCGTGGACGCCGAGGACTTTTTTGTGTGACAGCACCAGCTCCGTGATTTTGTCGACAGTCTCCTCGTCGGCTTGCTGCCCGAGCAGGGGGGAGATGGTGTCCTTCGCAATGCCGATGCTGGAATAAAGGATGAAAATCGCGACGGCGAATCCGATATAGCCGTCGATGTTCAGATTGAAAAGGTAATTCACCATGCAGCCCAGCAGCACCGCGCAGGTAGAGATGACGTCGTTACGGCTGTCGACGGACGTCGCATAAAGCGTGGGGGAATCGATCGCCGTCCCGAGTTTTTTATAAAATCCCGACATCCAGAATTTCACTGCGACTGACGCGGCAAGCATGACAAGCGTCGCCGCTGAGATGTCGATGGGCTGCGGGTTCATAATTTTGGCTATAGAAGACTTCACAAGCTCCGCGCCGATGAGCATAATCAGAGCAGCCACCGCTAGGCCGGATAGGTACTCGTATCGTGCGTGTCCATATGGATGCCGCTTGTCTGCGGGGCGCTGCGCCATGCGGAAGCCGAGCAGCGTCGTAAGGGACGAGGCCGCGTCCGACAGGTTGTTCACACCGTCAGCGATAATCGCCATCGACCCTACAAGCAGGCCGATAATCAGTTTTACCGCCGTAAGTAAACAGTTGCAGGCGATTCCGGTCGCTCCCGCCAGTTTCCCTATGGCGGAGCGCACCGCTGGATCGTGCGTATCTTCGTAGTTTTTGATAAAAAGTCTTAAAAGAATGTCCGTCATAATTCTGTCTCACCTTCATCAGCCGCCCGCGCGCATGAAACAGCCCGCGAGATCGCTGCAAACGGTCCCGCGGGCTCTGTGTCCTTTCCCGCTGCCGGGGCGCCGTCCCGGCCCGGCGTTGCGGCCCCTGAGAGCCGCCGCCTGCTCCATGCTCAATTTTTGGAAATTATATTTGAAGCCTTTGCGCGCTGTCAAGGCTGATATTCAGCCTGCTACTGCCCTATGCTAAAATATGGAGCGAGTATACATACGGCCCGGAGGTAAATCCAAGATGAAAAATATTATTTCGGCCCTAGTACTGCTGTTCGCCGCAGCGTTGGTATTTTCCGCTCCGGCGGAAGCGCGCGGGTACGACGCGTCGAAGCCGCCGAAAACAGGCGAACGGGCGCGCGCCGTGCTGAACGCGCTTAACGCTCAACGCGGCCCAGTCTACCTTAAATACAGGACTGATGGAGAAGACGGAAGCGCGACGGTGACTTTCGCCTCGAATGGAAGCAAGGCTTACACGGACGTGGAATCGGCGGAAGGGCGTATAAGCACGCTCTACGACGCGAAGACGGGGGATGTCGTTATCATTTCACACAATACGAAAACCTACGTCGTAGCCCCCTCCGCGCCGGTCGTCCTGCCGTTCGAGGAAACGCTTGAGCGCGCCGCCGGCTGTGAATTTAAGTCCTCGTCGGGCAGCGAGAAGATAAAGGGCGCGCGCTACGACTTCGACAAAATCGTATGGGACGACGGGACGGAAGAGACGCTCTACTTTCTGCCGATGACCGATACGCTGAAATGGTGGCGTACCGGCGGCGAGCTCGCCGAGGTGCTCGAATACGGCAGCCGCGGGGTGAAGGATGAATTCTTCAAAATCCCAGCGGGCTACAAAGAGACGAAGCTTCCTATGTAAAGCTGCGCGATGTCAGCGCATGACTATACGCGGCTGCACACGTCCGTCGCCGTCGCGCGACATGAGCACCTGGAAAAGCTCTATCGCGCGCGAGCGGAAGGCCCCTGCGCATGAAAGCAGATAATATTCCCACATTCTGCGGAAGCGCTCGCCGTACCTGTCCGCGAAGGCGGGCCATGCTTTCGTAAAATTCTTGTGCCAGCGCATCAGCGTCTTGTCGTAGTTCGTCCCGAGGTTGTGAAGGTCCTCCATGACGAAAAGCCCCTCCATAGCGGACGCTATCTCCGCAGCCGAAGGAAGGCTGCCGTTTGGGAAAATGTATTTATTGAGCCACCTGTCGCAGTTTATAGCGGACGTGTTGCCCGCTATCGTGTGCAGCAGGAAAAGGCCGTTCTTCGCGAGTACGCGCCGCGCCGTTTCCATGAATACGCGGAAATTCTTCGGCCCGACGTGCTCGAACATACCGACCGAGACTATCTTGTCGTACTCGCCGTCGATGTCGCGGTAATCTCGCTCGATAAATTCGACCGGTAGGCCTCGGCAGTCCTCACGCGCGAAAGCGAGCTGCTCCTTCGATATATTCACAGCCGTCACGCGGCATCCGAAGCGCGAAGCCATGAACTTCGCGAGGCCGCCCCATCCGCTTCCGATGTCTAGCAGGCGGTCGCCCTCTTTCAGCTCAAGCTTCCGCGCGATCAGTTCGAGTTTCTTCACCTGCGCCTCGGCGAGGTCGTCCGTGTCTTTGAAGTACGCGCAGCTGTATTGATGCAGCGGGTCGAGGAACGAAAAGAAAAGATCGTTGCTTAGGTCGTAATGCTCGCGCGCGACGCGGCGGCTGCGGCGGCGGTTTTGCATATTCAGCAGCTCCATCGGCAGAAGCAGCAGCGCATAACGGAGGCTTCCTTTAATGTCGCGCTCCGCGCCGCACCTTATGACGCGGCATATCAGCTCGTCTATCCGTCCGCACTCCCACCATCCGTCCATATACGACTCTCCGAGGCCGAGATTCTTCTCGCGCATCACGCGCCCGTAGAACCGTCCGTCGAGCACCTGCGGGTCCCATGCGTCCGGTCCGTTTATCGTAATTCCGACCGACCTGAGCCTTTCGACAATAATTGAAGGAAACATCCTGTCCACCTCCGCGATATCTGCGATTGTGATATAATTCGATTCGCGTGCGTCCATGAGCGCGCTAAATCTCTGCGTTAACGGCCGGCGTATAGGACGCTGAGCGCACCGCCGCAAAAATACAAAAAATCTAAATATATTATAATACCGCGGCGCGAAAAACGTAGATTTATGCAGTGAAATTAAAAGAAACAAAAGGAAGATGATTGGAAATGCTGCGTCACGTCCTGCCACTCTGCATGCTGATGGTCTCCAACGTATTCATGACCTACGCATGGTACGGGCACCTGAAATATCTTGCTGCGAAGCCGGTTATGGTCGCGGTGCTCATAAGCTGGGGCATAGCCTTTCTCGAATACTGCTTCCAAGTCCCGGCGAACCGCATGGGAAGCACGGTCTACTCGCTTCCGCAGCTCAAGATAATTCAAGAGGTCATAACTATGACCGTATTCGCCGCCTTCTCCTACTTCGTAATGAAGGAGAAGCTCACGATGAACTACCTATACGCCGCGCTCTGCATGGTAGGCGCAGTGTTCTTTATATTCAGGGGAAATTAAAGGAAATCCGATAAAAAGCCGCCGCCCGTTCGGATATGGGCGGCGGCTTTTCGTTATTTCGTCAGTTCATCGAAGCTCGTGATAAAAACGCCTCGCGGCGATGAAAGCAGCTTGCGCACAGCCATCAGCACGCCGCCGGTGAAAACGCCGCTCGAAAAGTCGTCAACGCTTATCGTGATAACTTCATCGTTGCGCGCCATCCTTATCGTGTGCCCAGAAAACGGGCCAGGGTAGGAGAGCCTCTCCGCGAATACCTGCGTCCCGCCGATATCAGCGCCTAACGCGCCTTTATATGTCTCCGCGCTCGCCACTTTGCCAGCCTCGCGTTCGGACAGGATGCCCGCGAGCATCGCGGCCGTACCGCTCGGCGCGTTGCCCATCGCCGCCGGGTGGCGGTCGGTCACCGATGCGTAGGGGTAATACTCGCGCGCCTCGCGCAGAAATTTTGCAATGAGGTTTATCCCGAGCGCGTAATTCGGCAGAGCCGCCCATCGCAGCCCGCGCGAGACGGCTCGCGCGCCGAGCGCAGCGAGCTTCTCCTGCTTCAGCCCCGTCGTGCCTATCACCGCGTCGGCGCCTAGCCGCAGGTAACAGTTAAGATTCTCCTCCATTACCGACGCCGCCGAAAATTCCACGACGATATCGGGCTTCGAGGCTGCGACGCCGTCTTCCAGCGAAGCCGACGCACAGACGCCGAGCGGCGCGATTCCGGCAAGAGTCCCTAAATCCTCGCCCGCTTCGAGACACCATCCGCCCGCGAGCTCGAACTCGCCGCCCGCCGCAATTTCGCGCACGAGCGCCCTGCCGACGTTGCCGGACGCGCCGGAAAGAAAAATCCTCGCCATAGCAAAACCTCCTTTTTGTTAAACGCGGCCCGCGCCGCGAAGCTCGAGCCTCATATCGACGTGCTGTACGCCCGCGTCGTCGTAAGGCTCGGAAATTTCAATAAAACCGAAAGAGCGGTAAAATTCCGTCAAATAAACCTGCGCGCCTATCGTCAGAGCGCAGTCCCTAAACTCGGCGCGCGCGAGCGAAATCCCGCGTTCCATCATAGTGCGTGCAAGCCCGCGCCCGCGATAGGCCGGGGCGACCGCCACGCGCCCGAGCGAAGGCGTGTCGTAAGTAATGCCGGCTTGAAGCACTCGCATCGAAGCAGCGAGCGTCTCCCCGTCGTATGCGAAGAGATGCAGCGCGCACAAATCCGCGCCGTCCACGTCGTTATACGGCGAACTCTGCTCCGCGACGAAAACCTCGCTCCGCATTCTTAGAATATCGTAAAGCTCGCGCTTCGTAAGCCCGTCGAAATTTTTAATCTGCCACTCCATGCGCATCCCCCTCCTCATAAAACAGCGCCCTGCCCGACAGCACGGAGGAAGCTATGGCGCGCGCCGCCGCGGCCGGCGAAACGCCGTCAGTAGCTATGACTTCACCGAAGGCGTCGAATTCGCGCCTCCTCGCAAGACTTCGCTCAACGATTTCGCTTTCGCGCAGCCCCGCCTTCACGTCGCGCAAAAGCCTTCGAGTAAGCTCTTCCTCTGAAGCGTCGAGCGTAAAAAGAAAAAACCTCGCGTCCGATAAATCCAGCCGCGCCAGCAAATCCTCAACAATGCTGCGGCGGTGCATCACCCAGTAAAAAATGACGTTGACGCGTCCGTCGAAGGCGAGATAGTTGTTAAGCAGAAAAGCGACATTGCGCAGCACGAGCGCGCGCTCCGCCTTGCCTGGCGTGAACGGCTCCATGTCCCAGCACCAATCGCCGTCGAGGAAAAACGACGGCGCGAGAATTTTTTTAAGCTCGCGCGACACGGCGCTCTTTCCCGCGCCCATCGTCCCGTTGATAAAGATCAGGTTCTTCATCGCATTGCACCCTCCGCACCATAAGCTAATCATAGCACCGCCAAGCGCGCGCAAAGTAGTAATTTTAGGAAAAATAAAAATTTTTAATCCCGTCATCGCGCGGAAAAACGCAAAAAATTAGCTTGCACCATGCCGTGCGTCCTACAAAAAAACGCTTGACGTATTTGAGGTCGCGTAATATACTGCCATTTGTTGCGCCGCGGGAGGGCGGTTCCGAGGGAAACCTCGGGGCGGGCCTGAAAGGAGCGG
>URAG01000089.1 GCA_900545755.1 uncultured Cloacibacillus sp.
TGGTTAAGGAAATAACGGTTAAGGTTATAACCCCAATCAAAATAGTCATCACCTTCGATGGTTATGCGTTCCGGTTCGACTAAATGTTCGAGGGGGACTTCTTTTGTAGGCTTGTCTGAGGAGGCCTCTTCCCCAGCTTTTTTCTTCGGTGGGAACAGCAACTCACCATCATGAGTCAAACCATAAACTACGGCATCATAAAGTGCCTCGCCAGTCCGAGCGACCTCTTCTTCTGGCATCTCAGTGAAGGGATGAGGCATTACCGCTCTGCGTGCTCTAGGCAGTCCTCTCGTTTTGAATTCAGATGCATTAATCGGTAAAAATCCTTTGGCTACAATTCCTACGGTCGGAAGACCCATTTTCTCTAGGGAGCTTACGTCACGCGTAAGCCATGCTGTGCATGATCCTCAGTCGCCTGTAGTAGCGATAGCCGCTTCACACCCAGCCGCAATCACCCGATCATATACTTCATCACCATGAGGCCAACCCTGAGTAAATAATTCACTTTCAACATTATATTCTTTTTTTAAACGAGCAGCTATGGTTTTTAAAGCGATATCACCTTTCGCCTTGCCATTCCACCATAACGCTATTTTTTCCCTTCAAGGCTAGTCAAACTAGCTGCTGGCGTTATAGTCTTTGAATCAACTTTTGCCACAGGATTCACTATTCTTATTGAGACATTCTGAGCTTTTTCCACTGACATCCTTTTTACCTCCTTGACCTTGAAGCATCAATGGCACCTTCAGTAATGAGGCTCCTCTTCGCGTTACTAAATTGCAAGTTAATCTCCAATACATTCAGCGACACTTAAAAGCCCATATCCCCCCTTTCGACTATAAATCTTGGTTAAAACAATAACGCACTCTAGTCCACAAAAGTTGTGGTAGTGTATCTATATCAACTTGTATTCAACGGACATGCCTCATTGTCTATTATGTCCTTTGTCTGTGCATATAACATCATTTGTTATGCTACCGCCATTCGAGAAGCAACTTATTCTCCATACTTTTATATAGAGCTTATATTTAATTATGATGAACCGGCGATGATTATAACAACTTTATAGTGTTGTTGCAATATCTATGAAATGTTTTATACGCTCTAAAGTGTGTTGGTTATTTATTTTCAATCTCTTAAACTAGATACATGAAAAAGGAACATATTGTTGGTCATAGATTACGTGAATATCGTGGTAATAGGACACAAGCGGAGATGGCTGCTCTGCTAAATGTTACTCCTAACTACTATGGTGAAATGGAAAGAGGAAATAAACTTCCTTCATTTGATATGTTATTGAATTTTATTGTAAAAACGGGCAAAGATGCCAATTATTGGTTTGGTATAGAGACACCAAGTACTTCAGCAAGAGAATCGTCCCTTTCTCCTACAAGCAATCTATCCTTGTCTATTGACAGAATGTCGCTTGACACACTTTCGGCTTTCTTTCGCGACAGAGTAAAGCGCGAAGTAGATGTCGTTCGCGACTCAACGTTCGATCGAGTAAGCGAAGATATTACCGAATTATACATTTTGTTACATCATACAAGAAAAAAAGAAAGGGGATACATCGCTTAAAATTATTGATATCACTAAATATACTATAACATAAACTTTTAAGAAAATGGCTACTTCAACGCCAAATAATAAATTGATATAGATAGGTTTGTCAATCATCTTTCACATAGACCATAAAGAGTACTTGTAGGTTTGTCAAACATATGTTACAGCGAATATAAAGCGGAAGTCATGACTTCCCGAGGAGACTTCCATTCGAGAGGCCTCATCGGGAAGTTGTTGTATCTGCGGTTATGGAGTGCCGGCTGTACAGCAAAATCTTTCAATGAATAGAACTTATGCGACGCGTAGAAGTATTCGTTGTCTTTCCTGTGCGGCCTTTCCACCTTTCCGTTATGACGCGGCGTGTACGGCTTTATCAGCTTATGCCTTATCCCATAGCGCGCTAAATGTCTTTCAAAGAGCGTAGGCCTGCCTTTATCAGAATGGACAGGCTTTCCGTTTTTGTTTTGTGTTTTCTTGCGTATTTACATTAACTCATATCTTACATATATCGCATCTTATATACTTCCACTCTCTGCTCTCTGTCACATAGTATGGTAAACCTATACATCCATTCATAACGAGTTGACTGCGACTTGACCATCGTTCGCTTCGGGGTTTCTTTTTCTTTCTTCTCTCTAATCTTCATCATTTGCCCTCTCATTTGGCGACCAGGTGCTCGCCACCTTTTTTAGTTTTCGTTATGAATATATCGGTCGCAAAAAGAGTAAACAAATTGAAAAATGAGGAGATGCAAAAAAGGGAGAAGCGCCTGAGAAATAATTATGATTTGACTGGTAGCCGGCTGTACAGGATGAGAAATAAAAATAGCAAGGCCTCAAACTCTGCGAAACCTTGCTATTAGTGAGTTTTCTGGAGCCGACTTCCAGACTCGAACTGGAGACCCCATCCTTACCATGGATGTGCTCTACCTACTGAGCTAAGTCGGCGTTGGTTTGTTCGCGCGGTAAGGACGCTTTGCATAAAAAATGGTGCTAGGAGCTAGGTTCGAACTAGCGTAGGCTCTCGCCGACAGATTTACAGTCTGTTGCCTTTGACCACTCGGCCATCCTAGCACTCACAACGCCGCCGTTAGCGGCATTACGGTCAGATATTCTACATGATATTCAGGATTTGTCAATACGCCGCGGCGCATTTCGCCGCGCGGATTTTTCGTGTGTCCGGCACGAGTCCGGCACGCCACAGGGGTGTTTGCGCGCTTGAGGCGGACGGTTTACAGGGTTTCGGCGGCGGCGCATATTGACGGCGTGTGCGTCGTTTTACGCGCAACCCCGCGCAACGAACGCCGCCGTACGTGCGCGGCGGGGTGTTGTTTTTTCGGCGCGCTGGGTGCCGCTTAGGCCGCGGCGCGCGTGCGCGGAATGCGGCGGGGCGTTTCGGATTTTTCTGCGGCGCGGCAGCTCTGGCTCAAATTCAGCGCGTGGCTTACAATAGCAACAGAAGTTTACAAATTCCCCGGCTTTGGAGGGAGCTTGCCGATGATAGAGATTTCAAAGCGGCGTTACGAAGTCGTGACGGAGATGATAGCGCGCTGGGAGCGCGATGGAGTCTTGGACGCGGAGACGGCCCGCAGGCTGCGCGGGAGCGTTTCGCCGATTCCATTCGACTTTCCCTTCGACTGGCGGCGCGCGGCGCGCTGGCTGCTGATTCTTGCGCTGTGCTGCTTCGCCGTGGGTATCGCGGCGCTGCTTCAGACGGAATGGCTGATCGCGCTCATACGGCGCATTTTCGGCAGCGCGCCGGAGGTCAAATCCGTATTGTTCGCCGCGCTCGCCGCGGTTTTCTACGCCGCGGCCTACAGGCGGCGGTTGCGCATGCCGGAGCGCGTTTTTACGAATGAGGCGCTGCTGATGCTCGGCGTGCTTTCGACCGCTTCGTCGATTACGTGGCTCGGCGTCGCTATTGACAGCGGTAACGGCCATTTTTCGTTGCTGATGGCGCTCGCAGCCGTTGTCTACGCTGTTATCGCCGTCGCGATGAATTCCGTTCTCGTGTGGACTTTCGCGCTTTTTTCGCTTGGGAGTTGGCTCGGCGCGGAGACGGGCTACGTTTCAGGCTGGGGGGCCTATTGGCTCGGCATGAATTATCCGGCGCGCTTCGTGCTTTACGGCGGAGTTCTAATCGCTGCGCAGCGTTTTATGGCGCGTTCGCCGCGTTTCACGGGCTTTCAGAGGCCTACGCTTTCGACTGGGCTTCTGTTTCTTTTCGTGAGTCTGTGGATGATGTCGATTTTCGGGAACAACGGCCTTGTGGACGGAGAATGGCACTTCGCTGGCAACGCGGAGCTTTTCCTCTGGTGTGCGCTGTTCGCGGCGGCGGCTGGCGTTTCGCTGTTGCTTGGGATCAGGCGCGACGATATGATGCTGCGCGGCTACGGCGCTGTTTTTCTCGCGATCAACGTCTACACGCGCTTTTTTGAGAATTTCTGGAACTCTATGAACAAAGGGGTTTTCTTCCTTATTTTAGGGGCAAGTCTCTGGCTGCTGGGCTCGAAGGCCGAGCGCATATGGAACGCCGCGCGTCGCGGGCGCGGCGCGGATTCGACGGGGGGTGATGACGATGACTAGGCTGCACGCGTTGTTTTTCTTCACCGCGGTTTTCGCGGCGCTCTCGTTTTGTTCGGGCGTCTGCCAAGCGTCAGGCAGCGCTGAAATTTGGCTCGACATATCTAAGGGCGAGCACCTTCTTCGCGTGATGTCGGGCGGCAAAGCGCTCGAGACTTTCGGCGTCGCGGTAGGAAGGAACGCAGGCGACAAACAGCGCGTGGGCGATATGCGGACGCCGGAGGGGAGTTTCACCGTCGAGCAGGTGCAGGATGCTTCGTACTGGACGCACGATTTCGGCGACGGCAAAGGACAGATCGCCGGCGCTTACGGGCCGTGGTTCATACGGCTCAAAACCGGCTGGCGCGGCATCGGCATACACGGAACGCACGACCCTGACTCTATAGGGACGGACGCGACCGAAGGCTGCGTGCGTCTGCGCAACGCTGACGTCGAGAAGCTCAAGGAAAAATATATAAAGATAGGCATGCGCGTCGTAATAAGGCCGTAAGGGCGGCTCCGCGCGGCGGCGCACGGCGCTCCGGCGAAACAATATTCCCTCATACAAAAAGCACTCCCCGCGCGGGAGGCAGTGCGCGGGGATTGCTTTTGTTTTTATGAGCTCTTGCGGCTAGGCCATCGTGATTACGGTTCCAGCCCCGTTTTCAAGCGCATCCTTAGCCTTCGCCAGCGATGTGATTATCGCCTTTTTGCCTGGGAAGCGGCGCGCAAACTTAATTGCAGCCATGACCTTCGGCTCCATGCTGCCGGCGCCGAACTGCTTCTCTTCCATATATTTGATCGCTTCGGCGACTGTTATGTGCGAGAGCGCCTTCTGGTCCGGTTTGCCGAAGTTGATGTAGACGTTCTCAACCTCGGTGAGGATGAGGAGGATGTCGGTCTCCATGTCCTCGGCGAGGCGCTCCGCGGCGAGGTCCTTGTCTATGACCGCCGCGACGCCGGTGAGCGAGCCGTCCATGTTCTCAATCACGGGGATGCCGCCGCCGCCGGCAGTGACGACTATCGTCGTATCCCAGAGGCGCTTGACGGAATCAAGCTCGACTATGCGTTTCGGCTTCGGCGAAGGGACGACGCGACGCCAGCCGCGACCGGAGTCTTCCCTCATCGTCCAGCCTTTTTCCTCAGCCATTTTCTTCGCGTCCTCGGCGTTGTAGAAGCGTCCTATCGGTTTCGTAGGTTTTTCAAACGCGGGGTCGTCCTTGTCTACGACGACCTGCGTCACGAGAGTCACGACCGGCACGTTGCGGTTTCTGTTGCGGAGCGCGTCGCGCAGGCTCTGCTGTATCTGGTAGCCGATGTAGCCCTCCGTCATCGCGCCGCAGCAGTCGAAAGGAATGGCCGGAAGCTGGTCCGGCTGTTCCGCCGCCGCGATCTCCTGCTGGAGTACGAGACGTCCGACCTGCGGGCCGTTGCCGTGGACGACGGCCATCTCGTAGCCGCTGCAGCTGATGTCAGCGAGGTTCTCGCAAGTTTTCTTGACGACTTTGAGTTGTTCCTCCGCGGTCGGAGGCGTACCGGCCTCCATCAGCGCGTTGCCGCCGAGCGCTATTACTACCTTGGTAGCGGTTTCATTTTTTTCAGCGTGTAGTGAATGTGGTACCATCATCGCAGCGCACTCCCTTTGTTATGATATTTTTTCGTTTCGTAAATAAGAGTTA
Organism: uncultured Cloacibacillus sp.; assembly: GCA_900545755.1. Taxonomy (GTDB): domain Bacteria; phylum Synergistota; class Synergistia; order Synergistales; family Synergistaceae; genus Caccocola. The sequence goes on from URAG01000089.1 coordinate 5,804, forward strand.
CAGCATCTATATTATAAACTAAAACAGCGTATGAGTTCAATATGTGAATTGCCTTAGCGCAAATTTTTGGCAAATTTGCCAAAAGCCGCCGTTTTCAGCGAGGTTTGCTGAAACCGCTGCTTTGATGAAAGTTTAGGGACTTGATGCGCGCGCCGTTAAACTATTCCAAGCGCGTAAGTCCACGCCGGGATTGACAATATTCCGAGCAGAGTCGTCGCGGCGACGAGATCCGCAGCGTATTCGCCGTCCATGCCCATGCCCTTCGCGATTATAAAGCAGTTGACGGCGCATGGCATTGAGCTGAGCATTACAGTGACCCTAAGCAGATCGTCGCCGACAGGAAAGAGCAGCAGCGCGCCCCACATAAGGAGCGGGTTCACTGCAAGCTTGATGACGATGTCGAACCATGTGCGGCGGATTATCTCAGCGACGCGGCTCATGCGCGAGATGTCGAGCGACCCGCCGAGCGCGATGAGCGCGACGGCGGTCGCCGCGCCCGAGACGAGCTTCATCGTCTCATCGAGGACGAAATGTACCGGAATGTGCGCGAGCGCGGCGCTTACGCCAAGAACGCATGAAACGACAAGCGGATTTTTAGCGAGACGCACGCACATGGTAGAAAGACTCTTCGCGGAAATCCTTCCGTTGAGCACAAGCTCGCCCGCGCCTATCGAGAGGACCTGAAAAAATATCGTACTGACCGCGATGTAGATAGATGCCCAGTGCAGCCCCGCTTCCCCCATTGCGAGCTGAATGACGGGGAAACCGAGGTAGATGTTGTTCGATCGGAAGTCGGCGAGCACGGAGACTGCGACGCGCCGCACGTCGCCCCTGTGTACGAAGAACGCGCCTCCGGCCCACGCTATCGCAATAGTCGCGATATAGCAGATATTGACGGAAATCAGCAAGTTCGGCTGCGTCAGCACCTCCGTCCCTGAGATGTATGTCGTGCGGAAAAGCAGCAGCGGCAGAATGACCCAGTAAAGCGTCTTCGAGAGCGCGGCTATGTCGGCGGCGCTGTAGAAGCCGCGGCGCTTCAATATATTCCCTATCGCGATGATGATGACGAGCGGCATTACCAACATAAACCCAAACATCAGCGTCTTTCCTTTCTTCCTTCAATAAAGTACCATTATAGCGCAGATTGAGGGCCGCGCCCCGTCTGCGGGGGGTCATGCCATGAAGTTAAACATGAAGTTAAAATTCAAAGCGTTCGCCGCGCTTATGCTCGCGGCGGTGGTTTCGCTCGCGCTCTTCCTGTCGCCCGCCGGGGCGGAGAAGGCGCGCCAGCTTCGCTATTACGCGCTCGACGTAGGGCAGGGAGACTGCTCGCTTTTCGTGCTGCCCGACGGGCGGAACGTCGTCTTCGACGCGGGGCCGCGCTCGAACGCGCGCAGTACGGTGAACTACCTCAAATCGTGCGGCGTTCGTAAAATCGACCTATTGGTCGCGACGCATCCGCATGAAGACCACATCGGCGGAATGAAGGAGCTGCTAGCGCGCATCCCGGTGAAACAGATCTGGGACTCGGGCTACAACCACGGCTCTAAGATACAGCGGGACTTCTATCAAACTATAAAGGACAAGAAAATCCCCTTCGGGCGTCCGAAGCGCGGGTACGCCGCGAAGATGGGGGACGTGACGCTCGAAGTGCTCGCCCCGGCGAAAGCGCTCAAAGGTACGAGCAGCGACGCGAACAACAACGGGCTGATAGTCTTGGTCACATACGGAAACGTTTCGTTCTTGATGATGGGAGACGCGCAGGAGGAGGAGCGGGAGACGGTTTCGCCGCTGCCGCGCGCGGCGGTGCTCAAGGCGGCGCACCACGGCGCGAGCAACGGCACCGACGCCGCGCTGCTACGCGAGGTCTCGCCCGACATAATCATACTCAGCTACAAACGCGGCAACAGCTACGGTCACCCGCACAAGGAAACCGTAGCCGCAATACGCAAGGCTAAGATACTGCGCTTCGACACTGCGGACGGCCCAGTCAAGCTGCGCACAGACGGCAAAAGCGTGACATTTGAAAGAAAGAGAGTGGTCAAATGAGTTCTACGAAGGAGATTAAACTTTTCATAGACGCGATAGATTCTGGCGTCGCGCGCATGATGCTGCTCGACGGCGCTGTTTTTGAGTTCCCGGCGGCGCTTCTGCCCGAGGGGGCGCACGAGGGCGACGGCGTGACTCTGCGCCTCGCGCTCGAACCGGCGAACGACTACAAGGACGACATCGACAAGCTGCTCGATTCGCTCGGCGACTCGCTGTAGCGCGAGGGAAAGTGAAATTACGCAATGGCAGGAACTTCGTCGAGATACCGCAAAAATTACCCCGTATCGTGGGAGCAGCTCCAACGCGACTGCCGCGCGCTCGCGTGGAAGCTGCTCGACATGCGGTCAGATTGGAGCCGCATCGTCGCCGTAGCGCGCGGC
>URAG01000090.1 GCA_900545755.1 uncultured Cloacibacillus sp.
CCTCGTCGACTTCGATTTCATCGCTGAAGCCGATCTTAGATATGTCGCTGCCGACCGATATCAGCGAGCGGTGTACGGCTTTGTCGCGGACTATTTTCGCGTGGTATTCGACGTTCGCAGTAGTAGTGACGGCTTCGGTGAGCGATGTGATGAATGAGAGGCCGCCCAACGTTTTGACAAGGTTCTGTTTGTTGACCTCGTCGCGGAAGGTTAGCGCGTCGACGGCGACATTCCGTTCCGACATAGTTTTGATGACTTCGAAAGCCTGCCTGTGCCGCGGGTCGTAAAAATCCTCCGCAGCCAGCATTTCGACAGCGGTGTTGAGAGCTTCTGGATCGAGAAGGCAGGAGCCGAGGACCGCCCTTTCAGCTTCTAGGTTGAAAGGCGGTATCCTCTCCATTCCTGCTGAGTCGTTCAAAATTATTCAGTCTCCACTTTAAGCGTCATCTCGGCGTCGATGCCGGGATAGAGCTTTATCTTGAAAGCGAAGCTGCCGGTCTGCTTGATCGAGTCGTCGAGCTTGATGTCCTTTTTGTCCACAGAGCAGCCGAACTGCGCGCCTAGCGCGTCGGCGACCTGCGCTGACGTGACGCTGCCAAAGAGCTTTCCGCCCTCGCCGGCGCTCGCTTTGATTGTGACGACCTTGCCGCCGAGCGTCTTTTTCAGCTCCGCGGCGGCCTTCTGCCTTTTGTCGTCCTTCGCCTTCTGCGTTTTCTGGTGTTCCTGATACTCGCGTACCTTTCCGGGAGTCGCCTCGTCGGCTAGGCCGCGACCGACGAGGAAGTTGCGCCCGTAGCCGTCCGAGACCTCTATCAGTTCGCCTTTTTTGCCGACTTTCGCGACATCCTGTTTAAGAATTACTTTCATATCTATTTCCCCCTTAGCTTGATACGCTTGCGCAAATCATACCATATGTCAAAAACGCCGACCATTGAAAGAACGTATGAGACCGGCGAGAAGAAAAGTCCAAAACAGACCGCGAAGTATTTTACCGCACGGCTGACCCTGTAGGCCGTCATGAAGTACCAGGCAAGCGAAAGTCCCTCAACCAGGAAGACTCCGCGCAATACCTCCATCATGTTGAGCGAGAGCATTTTATAGAGCGGGTCGTCCGGCATAGCCTTAGACGCCATATCTAGGACGAGAGCGGCAAGCAGCGCCCAGAAGATGTTTTTCGGGAAGCGCCAAGTCGAGAAGGGAGGGAGTTCGGGAACGGAGAACGAGCCGTCCTTCATTGCGTAAATGCGCGCGGCCCAGTAGCCGGCCGCCGTGTCGCAGGCCGCAAAAAGTATGATCATCGCGGGCATCAGCAGGCCGATGGTCTCAACCATGTTCAGAGCGTAGCTCTTTACGCTCTCCGGCGAAACCTCGACGCCGCCATGCGAAAGAGCCCCTGAAAACGACGAGATGAACGACTCCGCCGCCTCAGGCGTTATCATGAACGGGTTGAAGCCGGCGGCGTACCGGAAAACGCCGATCATAAAGAGCTTTACCGCAACGGATACGGCGACTGCCGCGAGGAAATAGTCCGCGCCGCTCTTTGCGCGAAGCATAATAAATCCCGACGCGACTCCGAGTACAGCGAATTCGCATACATACATGAACGCCGCCACCTCGCCCATAGCGAAGAATACAGCGAAGGTACCGAGCAGCGCGCCTGGCAGCGAGGCCTTTATCCCGGCGCGGCATGTATAGAGAAGGAACGGCACAGGGGCCGCAACGACGGTGAACGGAGAGAGGAAAGCTATCTGTATCCCCCCAGCGAACATCAGGACGCTTGCCGCAGTCCACAAAAAACACTCTAGCAGTACTTTACCTTTCACATCAGACCCCCGCATATCGCAATCAATAAAAAAGGAGAGCCGCAGGCTCTCCCGATATTATAACAGTTACGTGCGGGTTTTTAATCCGACGTGAAGGGCAGAAGCGCGATGAGTCTTGCGCGCTTGATGGCGCGGGTCAGCTGGCGCTGGTGCTTCGCGCAGGTGCCCGTGACGCGGCGCGGGATTATCTTACTGCGCTCCGTGATGTATCTTTTGAGCTTGTCGATATCTTTGTAGTCTATATGCTCCACCTTATCAACGCAGAAATGACATACCTTCGGCCTACGTTTGCGGCGTTTGCGGTTGAATGCGCTTTCCATCTGTAATCCACCTCTTTCTAGAACGGTATTTCTACATCCCCGGACGAATCCGGTCCGTTAAGCTCCGAAAAGTCGAGCGGGAATTCGTCTTCAAAGCCGGCTTCGTTCCTGAGGCTGCCCATGTCTGGCGCCGGCATAGCGTCGGACTGCGGCGTGCGCTGCTGATATTGCTGCGGCTGGCCGCCTCCGTAACTCTGCTGATAGCCTCCGCCGTACTGCTGGTCGTCGTCCCTGCGTCCTGAACTGAGCAGGACGATGTTGTCGGCTACGACCTCGGTAACCCAGCGGCGCTGCCCAGTCTTCAGGTCGTCGAAGTCGCGCACCGAGATGCGCCCCTCAACGAGGACGGGACGGCCTTTTCTGAGGTAACGCTCACAGACGTCGGCCTGCGGCCCCCAGACGGCTACCGGAATGAAATCCGTGTGGCTCTGAAGCTCCCCCGTGACTTTGTTCTTCCACTGACGTCCTATCGCGACAGTGATGCGTGCAACCTTCTGCTTAGTCGGGGTAAATCTTACGTCGGGGTCGCGCGCCAGGTTTCCCATCAGCACGACTCTGTTGTATCCTCTCGACATAAGACTTACTTCTCCTCCAGGTTGACGACCATGTGGCGTATGACGGACGGCTTGAGGCTAAGGAGACGTTCCATTTCCTTAACCTGCGCGGGGTCGAGCTTGAACGTATAGAGAGTGTAGAAACCCTCCAGTTCCTTTTCGATGGGGTAGGCAAAACGCTTCTTGCCCCAGAGGTCTACTTTTTCAACCTCAGCTCCCAGTCCGCGCACGATCTCAGCTATTTCGTCGGACACTGTTTTGTGGTCCTCGATGTCAGCCTTGAATATTACTACCATTTCGTAAGACCGCACGTACTTCACCTCCTCCCTATGGACTCTGGCCTCTTCTCTGCGGAAGAGGCAGGGAAACACAGCTTTGTATTATACACCGGGCACGCCGCTATTGCAATTTATCCGGTGACGTGACCTCTATCTTATATATCCTATCGCCAGAACGCACGAGGTTGAACTGCTCGACTGCGAGGCGCTCGATGCCTTCTGGCGTACTATAGTAGCGGATGTCCTGCTTCAGCTTCTGCGTCCTTCGTTCTTCGGCGACGAGTTCCTCCATACGCTTGTCGAGCGCGGAGGCTAGCACGTCGATCTTTTCGAGTTCCTTGAAGAACGAAGTCAGCAGTACGGCGATTAGAAAAGTCACAGCCGCGCCGAAGGCGACCCATCTAAGCTTCGGAGGGTTCATCCGCCGCACCCGCGCACGATTTTACATCTTTTCTGGAGCGGAGACGCCCAGCAGGCGCAGCACGTTGCGGAGCGTCACGCGCGCCGCTTCGACGAGGAGTATGCGCGACTTCATGACGTTCTCCTCGACGCCAAGGACGCGCTGGGAGTTGTAGAAGGCATGGAAAGCCTCCGCAAGCTCGTTCGCGTAGTAGGCGATGCGGTGCGGCGCATACTCGGCGGCGGCCTTCGCCACTTCGTCTGGGAAGCGCGAGATGGCCTTCACGAGGTTAATCTCCGACTGGTCGGCTATGAGCGAGACGTCGAGCTCGTCGAGCGAAGGCATAGCGATGCCGCGGCTTTCGAGCTCGCGCAGGATGCTGCATATCCTCGCGTGCGCATACTGGATGTAGAAGACCGGGTTCTCCGACGATGCCTTCTTTGCAAGTTCGAGGTCGAAGTCAACGGTGCTGTCGCAGCGGCGGATGACGAAGAAAAGTCTCGCTGCGTCGCGGCCGACTTCGTCCATTATCTCGCGAAGCGTGACGATCGTACCGGCGCGCTTCGACATCTGAACGGGTTTGCCGTCGCGGAGCAGGTTGACCATCTGTATGAGCAGTACTTCTATTCCATCGTCTGGGTAGCCAAAGGCTTTGTTGACAGATTTTATGCGCGGTACGTAGCCGTGGTGGTCGGCGCCCCAGACATAGACGAGGCGCTCGAAGCCGCGGTCGTATTTATTCTTGAGGTAGGCGACGTCGGATGTGAAATAGGTCGGCATTCCGTTGGAACGGATGAGTACGCGGTCTTTGTCGTCGCCGAAGAGCGTCGAGCGGAACCAGAGCGCGCCGTCTTCCTCGTAGGCGTAACCGCGCTCCTTGAGCGCCTCCATAGCCGGCTCGACGGCGTTGTTGTCGTAGAGCGATTTCTCGGAAAACCATACGTCGAACTTGACGCCGAAGTCTTCGAGGTCCTTCTTTATCATGCCGAGGACCATTTTGCCAGTCTCCTGCGAAAAGAATTCGAGCGTCTCTTCGAGCGGCTTCGCCGCAAGGCTGTCGCCGTATTTCTCTACATAGACCTTCGCGATGTCGTTCATATATTCGCCCTGGTAGCCGTCCTCAGGCATCGGCGCTTCGTCCGCGCGTCCGAGGGCCTGGAAGTAGCGCGCCTGCGCCGACTTGCCGAGCAGCTCCATCTGGCGCCCGGCGTCGTTTGTGTAATATTCGCGTTCCACGTTCCAACCGGCGAAGTCGAGCAGCGAAGCAGTGATGTCGCCGACGGCGGCTCCGCGTCCGTGCCCCATGTGGAGCGGGCCGGTCGGGTTCGCGCTGACGAATTCCACCTGCACGCGGCGGCCCTTTCCGGCGTTGGAACGCCCGTAGTCAGCGTCCTTCTCTATCGCCGTTTTTATCGTCTCGGCGATCCAGTTGGATTTGAGTGTGAAGTTCATGAATCCAGGGCCGGCGACCTCGGCTTTGCTTATAACGCCGTTCTCTGGAATCTTAGCAATTATCGCAGACGCAAGGTCGCGCGGCTTTTCGCCGAAGGGCTTCGCAAGCTGCATCGCGATGTTCGTGGCCCAGTCGCCGTGGCCTTCCTGACGCGGGCGCTCAATGCGCACGAGGAAGCCCTCTGGAATCTCATAGCCTTTTTCGGCGGCGACGGCGCGGACGGCGTCGTCAAGCAGCTTCTTCAGTTCATCAGTCATGTTCCGCATAACAAAACACTCCTTATTGTATGGAAACTTTTATTTTCTGAACGGCAGGTTGAGCACCGGCCATCTCAGAGTGGCGGCCAGCTCTTCTCTGAGAAGCTGGGCCGTTATCCCTTCGACCTCGCGCGTTTTGACGACCCACAGGCTGTCGGCGAGCAGTTCGCCGCGCTTGGGCCAATGCGTTATCGATTCGCGCAGGACGGCTTTCGAGCCTTCGCCGAGCTGTTTAAGCGCAGGCTCCTGTAGCAGGCGGAAGCCGCCGGGCATCGACATACGTACTTTCTGATCTATTGTGAACGGGAAGCGCAGCGTATAATCGTCTTCTTGCCCTATCATCTCGCTAACGCGCATCGGCACTCCGCCGGGCAGGCGCAGCAGCATGCTGTCGCCGTGGATTATGCCCGGAGTGCAGCTGACGTTGAATTCCATTCTGTAGCCGTCTTTTTCTTCCTTCACTTCGACGGGCGTCAAGTGCATTCCAAGCATAGCGAAGTTGAGCTTTTCGAGAACCAGCTTCGCGGCGTCTTCGACTTTCGGCATTCCGCTGCCGGATAGCAGGGCGTTCCAGCCGCCGGTCACCGTTACTTCGAGCTTGCCTTCAGCGCGTCCGTCCGCAGCGAGCTTAAGCCGCCACAGAAGCGCGAGCCGGCTCGCGGAAGCTGAGCCGTCAGAGAGCTTTTTAGTCTTGTGCTCCTTTTCGCCGTCGCCGTAGAGTTCCGTGCCGGCAAGCGAGAGCGGCACGCGGCCCGAGCCGTAGGGTATTCCGGGTGCGAAGTACGAGGAACGTGAAGCGCCAGGAGCCTTAAGCTCCAGCACAGGGCCTTCAAAGAGCGATACGGCGGCGGGACTCGTAGCGTCTGCGTACATCTTCGCATTCCACCACATCTTGGAGTCCCAGCCGAGCTCAGTCAGCCACTTGTGTAGCAGAAAGGCCTGTTCCCACGGGCTCCACGGCCCGTCCGCCGGGATTTCACCCTTGCCGCGCACCCAGCCGGCCGGGTAGCCGGAGAGAGTGCGTTCCGGAGAATTGACCCATGCGATTAAACGTCCGCCCGCGCTGCGCGCGTCGCCTTTGATTCCCGAAGGCATTGGGAGCTGCGGCATTGACGCGGCGAGAGCGTCAGCTTCGCGTATACCGGTCAAGACGCCGACGTTCGTGCTGAAGCTGAGCATCGGCCTTTCGTTGACGACGAAGCCTTCGCCGAGCCACGGGAGCTGGTTCATCACCTGCCAGCTGTATTTGACGCTGCCGCCGCTCATCGACTCGGTCGGCTCACGCATTTCACGCCCGGACCAGAATATCTCGGTGCCTTCGGGTACTTCGACGCTTACGTTCTGTTCCCATATCGGCAGGTCGCCGGCCATATTGACGGTGCCGCTGACGCCGTTTCTCGACTCGCGCGTCTCCTTCGTCACTATGACGACGGCGCGCCCTATAGTATCCTCTGGCACCGTAACGACGCGGACTGTCGCGCCGCCTGCGAGTCTCTCGTCATTGACGGGCAGGTCCCCCTCTTTCATTCCCGTCATCGTGTTGTACCATGCAGCCTCTTCAACCGTCAGCGAACCGCCAGTTGGGACGGGATAGCGCACCGTCTTCAAGCTTTCAGGCACTTTCTCGCCCATCATTATCACGGTCGCGCGCAGCCTTTCAACCGAACCGGAAGCAGTAAGCCGCGACTCATCGTTGCGCAGCCATATTACGGCGTCGTTGCTGCCGTATATTTCCATCGACGGCACCTCGTCCTTGAGGCGCATTATCTCGCGTTCGCTGTCCCACGCGGCGGAGGCGCACCCCGCAAAGGCGAGGCAGAGAAGCGCCGCGAGGGCCGCCGCCCTGATTTTCATTCCTTGCAGGAGTTTCATGGCTATTTGTTCCTGCCGCAGCACTGTTTGTATTTCTTGCCGCTGCCGCACGGACACGGGTCGTTGCGCCCGATTTTAACCTCGTTGACGATAGGCTGCGTCTTCTGCGCCGTCGCGGTCACGCCCGGATTTTCCATATCGTCGCTGTAATTTCCATGAGACGCCGCGGGCATCTCGAACGGATCGCGGCTTTCGCGCCATTTCTTACGGCTGTCGCCGTGTTCTTCGTTCCGTGTCACGACTGATACGCGGAGAGCGAACTCTGTGATGCTTTCGCGGACGCGCACGAGCATCTCCTGGAAGAGCTTGAATGACTCGAACTGATATTCGACGAGCGGGTCCTTCTGCCCTATCGCGCGCAGGCCGATGCCGCGGCGCAGCTCGTCCATCGCGAGCAGGTGCTCTTTCCAGTTCGCGTCAAGGACTTCGAGGAATATGTAGCGATATATCTGGGCAGAGAGCCCGGGGCCGAGCTCTTCAGTCTTCTGACGGAAACGAGCCCTGATCTCTTCAATTATGCGCGGGCGCAGCTCTTCAAGCGCCTGCTCGGAATCTATGCCTTCCAGGCACGACGCCACGCCGGGCCAGAAAAGCGCGTTGAGCCGCACGCAGACGGATTTTACATCCGGCGTCTCGGCGTTTTTGTCGGCGAATATCTTATCCAGCTGGGCGTTGGCCGTGTCCTCAAGTACCTCGAGCGTTCTTTCGACGATGTTTTCGTCTTCAAGTATCTCGCCTCGCTCGGCGTAGACCGCTTCGCGCTGCCGGTTCATAACGTTGTCGTATGCCAGGAGCTGCTTCCTTATGTCGAAGTGCATCTCCTCGACCTTTTTCTGCGCACCCTCTATAGCCTTCGAGAGCCACGGATGGTCGAGCGATTCGCCCTTCTCCATGCCGAGCTTATCCATTATCGACGAAATCTTTTCGCCGCCGAAAAGGCGGATGAGGTCGTCGTCGAGCGCTATATAAAAGCGGCTTTCGCCCGGGTCGCCCTGACGGCCGGAACGTCCGCGGAGCTGGTTGTCGATCCGGCGGGACTCGTGCCGCTCGGTGCCGATGATAAAGAGGCCCCCCGCGTCGCGCACCCGCTGCGCTTCGTCGGCAAGCTGAGACTTGTATTTTTGGAGCAGTGAAG
>URAG01000091.1 GCA_900545755.1 uncultured Cloacibacillus sp.
GGCGCGGCGGTCTCCTGCTGCGGCGCGGCGCAGACGAAAAAAAGGATCAGAGCTACGTGCTGTGGACGCTGACGCAGGAGCAGCTCGCCGCTACGATTCTGCCGCTCGGGCCGCTCAGCAAGGCGGAGGCGCGTGAAATAGCCGAAGCGCAGGGCTTTACTAACGCGCATAAAAAAGAGAGCCAGGATATATGCTTCGTACCGGACGGCGACTACGCCGCTTTCATCAGCGAAACGGCGGGCAGCGCCGGCGCGCCGGGGAAATTCATCGACGAATCAGGGCGCACGCTCGGCGAGCACAAGGGACTGGCGCGCTACACAGTAGGCCAGCGCCGCGGCCTCGGCCTCTCGCTGCGCGAGCCGCTCTACGTAAGGGCTAAAGACGCCGCGCGCAACACAGTGACGCTCTGCCCGGAAAGCGGCCTGTATTCCAAGACGCTCACGGCCTCGCACGCAAACCTCATAGCGGTCGAAAAGCTCGACCGCCCCGCGAGAGTCAGCGCAAAAATACGCTACCGCGCCGCAGAGCGGCCCGCGACCGTTGAACAGCTCTCCGAAGATAAATTAAGGATAGAGTTCGACGAGCCGCAGCGCGCGATAACGCCGGGACAGTCCGTCGTGCTTTACGACGGCGGCTACGTGGTAGGCGGCGGCGTGATAGATTAGCGAGCGTCGATAAAATTTAACAAGGACGACGAAGAACGGCCTTCCGCGCTGTAACCGCGGGAGGCCGTTCTTTTACGCCGTTTCCGCATACTGCGCCCGCGCGAAAAATTTTCACGGGCGCGGCTCTGCGCTATAGCGCGGCGCAAAAATTCATGTTAAAATGAGAGAGAACTTTACTGAACCAACTCGCAGAGTGTAAAAACATTTGTACAAACTGCGGAGAAATAAAACTGGCGTCAAATCAACACCAATATAGAAAAGGAGAGGTCTTTGTCATGAGAAGTCTCAAAGGTTTATTCTGCGTCCTCCTGCTCCTTCTTTTCATCGCGCCGTGCGCCGGAGCCGCCGAGGTGACGCTGCGCTTCGCAGGACAGTTCCCCGACGGACACTACGCGACGAAGCTGATGCGCGACATCGCGGGCGGCGTCAACCACCGCACGAAAGGAAGGATCGCAATAGAGGTCTATCCCGCCAACAAGCTCGGCGACTACACGCTCGTCTACGAAGACCTCATGAAGGGCAGGGTGGACATGGCGCTCATCACGAACTCAGGACAGTTCGACCCGCGCCTCGAGCTCCCCAACCTCAACATCTTTCCAAGTTACAAGGGCGCGGCTAAGGACTTTGCGCCGGACAGCTGGCTGGCGAAGAGGATTTCCGAATACAATACGCGCCTCGGAGTGAAGTTCCTCGGCTTCCACATCGAGGGTATGACCGGCATAGCCTCGACGAAGCAGATAAAAGAGCCGCTGAACCCCGACTCCAACAAGGGCGTGCTTGCGCGTGTGCCGCTGACGACCGTCTATCCCGAGATAATCAGGTCGCAGGGATACAGGACGGTCTCCCTGCCATACGCCGGGCTCGCCGCCGCCGTGCATGACGATTCGTGCGACGCGGTGACGGGCGTGTCTACGGGCGCGGCCGCGGCTGATCTCATCGGCGTCGTTAAATATTGGTACGCCCTCAACTACACGATAGAGACGCTCTCCTACCTCATGAGCGCCGACACATGGGACAAGCTAAGCGAGGCCGACCTCAAGATAATCTATTCTGAGGTCGAGAAGGCGTCGAAGCGCTCGATGGAGACGGCGCGTGAGAACGACAAGATGAGCATAGAGCGCATGAAGAAAAACGGAATAAAAGTCTTCACATACACCGCAGAAGAGCTGGCCCCCGCGCGCAAAGCCATCCTCGAGCACATGAAGGTCCTTGAACCGACGATTGGCAAGGAACTCATGCAGGATGCGCTGGACCATTTCGAAAAGGCGAAGAAGTAAGCAGCGACGACAGAGCATAAAAGAGCGGGGGCCGTTTCGCGCGGCCTCCGCTCTTTTATTTTGCGAATTTATGATTATCCGCAACTATGCCGCTGATTCACGAACACGACGCCGGCGTCGTTTATTTCAGCTTTCGTCGGTTTGCCGCCGCAGACCTCCGATATACGCTCCATTAGTTCGCCGGCAAGCTCGCCGACGCTCTTTTCGCCGGAGATGCTAGCCGACGTGTCAAAGTCAATCATGTCGTTGAGGTATTCAAAGGTGCGCCTGTTGCCGGTAATTTTCAGCACCGGCGCGACCGGGCTGCCTATGGGGTTGCCCATCCCGGTAGTGAAAGCTATTAAATGCGCGCCTCCCGCTATCTTCGCCGTGATCGAACCGCAGTCGTACGCCGTCGTGTCCATATAGTAGAGGCCGCGCGCTTTTGGACGCCCGCCTGCTGCAAGAACGCCGTCGAACGGCCGCGTGCCGCTCTTGTGGATGCATCCGAGCGACTTTTCTGTAAGCGTCGTAAGACCGGCCGCGATGTTGCCTGGCGTCGGGTTCGTGCGCCGGATGTCGCATCCGGTCTGCTCGTATATGTCGCGGTCCCATTTCTCCACCATCTCGCGCAGCCTCCGCCCTATTTCAGGCGTTCTGCCACGCGCTTCGAGAATCTTCTCCGCTCCGATAGCCTCGGAGGTCTCGCTTATGAAAACCGTGGCCCCCATGTCGATAAGCCTGTCGGAAACTTCGCCGAGCACGACGTTGGCGGATATGCCCGAAGTCGGGTCGGAACCGCCGCATTCGAGTCCGAGCACAAGCTCGGAGACGTCTATCTCCTCGCGCGCGCACATTCGCGCCTCCGCGACAAGGCGCGATATAATTTCCGCGCCCTTCGCGACGGCCGCACCGACTCCGCCCTCTTCCTGAATATAGATGTGATATACCGGCTTTGCACATTTTCCGGCCACGGCGTCAAGATACATCTCGCGGCGCGTCGCCTCGCAGCCGAGGCCGACGATGAGCGCGCCGTACACGTTGCCGTTCGCTATAAGGCCGGACATGATTTCGAGAGTCGCTGCGGCGTCCGACGGCGACTGCCCGCAGCCGGTGTGGTTATGGACGTAGACCGCCCCTGGGACTGCCTCCGCGATTTTGCGCGCCGCGACAGAAGCGCAGAGCACGCCGGGCATCACGGCCACTATGTTGCGTATTCCCACTCCGCCGCAGTTTCTTCTGTAACCGGAGAATTTCATTCAGCGGCCTTCTTCTATATCCGTCAAATTGTGCGTGTGGACGTGCTCGCCCACCGCAATATCCTGCGTTGCACGCCCTATCGGCTCGCCGTATTTGAAGACGGCCTTTCCCTGCGGGACATTTGCCACGGCAATCTTATGATATACAGGTATATCGGCGAGGGCGGTTACGGAACATTCTTCGCCTCCGCGCCGGTAAAAGACGCGCTCGCCTTTTTTTACAGGCGCGCTTGCTATTGCGACCGAGTCTCTGTCGTTTATCAAAATCGCCTTGGCCATGCCGGCTACTTCCTCAGCAGCATCAGTTCTCCGACCGCGGCGGCGAGCCGTCCCTTCGTCAGGACTTCGTCGCCCGCGCATTTTTCAAGCAGAGGCGCGAGAGTTTTGCGCTCGTCCTTGAAAAGCTCCGCCAGCCATTCGCCGAATTCCCCGGCCGTCACCGTGTCGAGCGCTTCGCGCGGCGGGAACTCCATGCGTCCGAACGCGCGGCGCATAGCGTCGCGCACTTCGAGCCAGTGCATTTCGTTGTCAACGCCGTATATAACCTCCGACGCCGGGTCCATGTAGCCGTAGAGCATCGAGAGCTCGACGCCTTTCCACCACGCCGAGTCCTGCGGGACGTCGTCGAAGCTGTACAACGAGAGCCTGTCGCGCGCGTCGAGCAGCGGCGACTGCACCTCTATCGCGCGCAGCTCGCGCGGCTGCTTCTTTTCGCGCACGGCGACCGCGGCGAGCGCCCCAGCCGCCTGCCCAGTGAGCATCGTCACAGGCTGGAGGCGGGTCGAGCCGTTGACTATGCGCGAGACGGAGATGTTCTTCTCCGCCGCGAGCAGGCCGTCTACCTTCTCCGGGATCAGCGCCCCCATCGGTATCTGGAAAAGTCCGCCCTTCCATTCCGTGTCGGGCGGGATTATAGTCGCGTCCTCGTCGAGGCCGCGGTCGAGGAATTCCTTGTCGCGCAGGCCGTGTATGTCCGTCGGGTACTCGCCCAGCGCTATCGCGTTTGCCTTCGTTTCAAGCGTGCGCCCCAGCTTCATGTCGCGTATTACGTCCTTGACGGTCATAGTCTCGACGCCAGCGATGCGCCTGCTTTCGCGTATATACGGGAACGGAGGGAAGTGGCGCAATATCGGCTCAAAATCCTTAGGCATTCCGCTCCATTCGCGCCAGCCGTTGCCGAACCATCCGCCGTAGCCCTGCCTGTCGTCGACCGACCAATCCGTCATGCCGAGCTCGTTCTGCATGTAGAAGAGGAAGCAGAGTGTCTTCGCCATCGCCTCCCGGTCCATCTCGCGGCGGTACTCCATATCCTCAAGATATCGCGCTGGCATTCCGGCGAGGCCGCCTCGGTGGTGGGGATAGTCGTTCGCCCAGTTCACGGCGCTGCGCGTAATCAGCGGCCACGTCTCGGGCCTCCCTCCGTCTATCAGGGCGCTTGCCGGGTTGGCGATATCCGGCATCCCCCTGTAAGCCTTGAATACATTCGGATTGAACGGCGCGTCGCCAGGCCAGCTGTCGCCGCCTACCGCTATGATCTCGCGGAACATAGGCGCGTACCCTTCGTATCCTGGCGGCCTGCGCGTAAATTTCAAATCATCCGGGACGCCGCCGGGATAATGCTTGATTACAGCCACGTATGTAATATCCTGGATTACGCCGTCGATTTCGCCGGATGAATCGCCGTGTCCGGCGCGATAGCGCGCGCCCGTCAGAGGGATGAAATCTCCCGCTTCAGTTGCGTCGATGAATACCTCCGCCCGCAGCTCTATCTTTTCGCCCTCTTTGTCGAGCAGCGCAGCGCACACGGCTCCGTCCTTCATCTTCGCCTTAAGCACGCGCGTCTTCATAAAAAGCGAAATATCGCCTGCGTCGCGCATCATGTCGAGCAGCGTCGTCTGTATCACCCACGGCTCGAAAGCGAACGTGTCAGACCCCCAGTAGCAGGTATTCACCGGCGTCTCGCGAGCTTCGTAGTATGCGGAGGCGCGGCGCAGGAACTCGCCGTATATGCCTGTGCGCGTGCGGCGAACGTCGTCCATCGTCGAAACGCCGCCTCCCGTCATCTGCCCTCCGACCCAGTCGGATTCCTCAACGACGGCGACCTCCATCCCGAGCCGCGCCGCCTGTATCGCCGCCGAGCTGCCGCCGCAGCCCGCGCCTATAACCGCGACGTCGAACTCAATCACCCGAGGCCCCTCCGCGCGCGCCGGAAGCGCGGCGAAGAGAAGTACGATAAATGCCACAAGTACTTTTTTCATCAAGATTCCCCCAAAGCTGCATAGCCTCACAAAAACTTTTTGATTATACTATACGCGCCGTAAGTTATGCATAAACATTGACGGATTGTACGAAAAGCATAAAGGGGTGGAATACTTGAAGATTATCGACCTAAGCCGCATGATAACGGAGGGGATGCAGTGCTTCCCAGGCGACATGTCGCCGAAGATAGAAAGGCTCGAAGGGGGAGGATTTCGAACGGCGAACGTCCTGCTTTGCTCGCACTCTGGGACGCACATCGACGCGCCGGCGCACCTATGCACACAGAGCGTCACGCTCGACAAGATGCCTCCCGAGACCTTCTGGGGTCTCGCGCTGCTCGTGGACGCGCGCGAAGCCGCGGGGCGCGAGGTGGAAATCGCGGACATCGCGCCGCACGCGGAAAAACTCGTCGAAGCGGACTTCCTGCTCCTGCGCACCGGCTGGGAGGAAAAATTCGGAACGGAGGGATATCTTTCGGGCTTTCCGACGCTCTCGCCGGAAGCCGCGAAATACGCGCTCTCGCTCGGGCTGCGCGGCTTCGGCTTCGACTCGATATCTGCCGACCGCGCCGAGAGCGAAGAATGCCCGATACACAAGACGCTGCTCGGCTCGGGCGCGGTCATAATCGAAAACCTGCGCGGCCTCGGCGCGCTGCCGGAGGGCGAAACGTTCCTGCTCGCCGCCCTGCCCATGCCGCTCGCCCAAGCCGACGCCGCGCCGGCGCGCGTCATGGCCGTCCTTGAAAATTGAGGCCGCAGACTGTAATATAAATTATGTACACAGATTTCACGGAGGTGCGAAAATGACGGAACAGAAAAAACGCAGGGGCTTCACCCTCATTGAAATAATGGTCGTCGTCGTCATCATAGGGCTGCTCTCCGCGCTCGTCGGCCCGCGGCTCATGGGCCAGAGCGACGAAGCGAAGCGCAAGACGACGCAGACGCAGATAGCGCAGCTTGAACAGATACTCGGCCTCTACTACCTCGACAACGGCTTCTACCCGACGACCTCTCAGGGACTCGAGGCGCTCATAACGAAGCCCACGATGCCGCCCGAGCCGCTCAACTACGCCGACGGCGGCTACATGAAGAAAATGCCCAAAGACGCATGGGGGCGCGAATTTATCTACGTCTGCCCCGGCGATCACGGCGACTTCGACATAATCTCCTACGGCGCCGACGGACAGGAAAACGGCGAAGGCGCGGCTGCGGACATAAACAACTGGGAATAAAAACGCCGTCAGGCGCGGCCATAAAAACGCGGGCCTCCGAAAATGGAGGCCCGTGCGCTTTATCAACATTCTAAGCCCTTCAAACCGACGCAGAAAACGGACGGCGCGACGACGTTCTCAGTCCATAGAGCCCCCGGCCTCCGCCTCGGCTGCCTTGCGGTGCCTTTTCAGCAATTGCTCGAACTCGTAGTCGTACTTCACCTTGTCGATTATCGTCGTCACGACGCTGTAAGTCTCGCCGCCCTCGCGGTAATCGGCGGGACAGACGAAATTCACGCGCTCTTCGAGAATGAGCCGCTCCGCCGCGCGCCGCTTATCCGCGCTCGCAGGGTCGTAGACCGCTATCGAGTGCCCGCCGTTCTGCCGCACCATCTTCATGCACGGTATGTCCGTCTGCCCGTCGCCGAAATAAATCATCCGGCGGAAAGGCACGGGCCGCTCCTCCTCGCGCATATAGCGGTTCACCTCGCTGTTGTCGCTCACGCTCGAAATGCCCTTGTTTATCTTGAAAAGAAACTGCGTCTTCGTCGTAAAATCCACCGCGACGGCGGGCCAGACCGCCTTGCCGTCCACATCGTAAAGGAACGAGCAGGCGTAGACGTTCTCGAACTCGCGCGCGATCGCCGTGCCCTCGATCATCTCCTTAAGCCCAGACGAATTTATATAATGGCGCACTGCGACGCCCTTCGCGCGCCCGTAGCCGTTCACCAGCGAAAACCACTCCGCGACGCCCGGATAAAACTCCACCTCGCGCCCGAAACGCTGGAACGACTCGCGCTTCAGCGAAATATGCCGGTACTGCGCCTCGTCAAGCATCAGCTTCATATAGCACAGGATGCCGTTCGCGTCGTTGTTCCGCGTCAGCTCGTTCGACCTGCGCCAAAACTCCCCGGCGGTCATCCCGAGCGCCTTGATAAAGCTGAACTCCTGCATATTCCCCGGCGACAGCGTCCCGTCGAAATCATAAATCAACGCAACGACAGGCTGCGTTTCGTCGTGCATGGGCATCGCCTCCCGG
>URAG01000092.1 GCA_900545755.1 uncultured Cloacibacillus sp.
CTTCTTCGCCGTCGAGCGCTATGGCGGAGAAGCGCTTTATGTCTTCGGTTATGAATTTATCCTTATGATAGACTAGCGAGAAAGTCCTGTCCCATTCGCCGTCCGCGCGGCAGATTGCGCGCACGGAGCCGCTTTTGAGATGCGGCGCGAGCAGCCGCACAGAGGCGACACCGATACAGCCCTCCTCAACCACCGCTCGCAGCGTCGAGTCGAAACATGCGACCTCCCACTTCACTTTTATCCTGCGTCCGTGTTCCTCCATGAAATTTTCGAAGATTTCGCGCGTTCCGCTCCCTCTCTCGCGCAACACGAAAGGTTCTCCGCACAACTCGTCGAGCGTAACGGCTGCGCGTGCTGCGAACGTGTGCGATGCGGAACAGAAAAGCGCGACGTAGTCGTCGCGGCAGTGGAACGATACCAAGTCTTTGCTGCGCACACGCCCCTCTACGACGGCTGCGTCGAGCTCAGATGCCAGCAACATCCGCTCAATCGTCTGCGTGTTGTTGACGTAGCTGTAGATCTCCGTCTCCGGCCTTGCCTCGCCGAAGCGTTTTACAAGCGACGGCATGAGGCACATGCCAACAGTCACGGATGAGCCTATGCGGAGCCTATCCAGCCTCTTGTCCGGCGACATGTCGTACTCCAGCCTCTCGTAGGCCCCCATGACCTCCTTAGCGTGCGAGAACAGCCTGCGCCCTTCATCAGTGATGTAAAGTCTCCTCGACAGCCGATCAAAGAGCCTCGCAGCATAAAAATCCTCAAGCTCCTTTATGAGCTGGCTCACCGTAGGCTGCGCGAGATGGCACTCGCGTGCCGCCGCGCTGACCGAGCCGCACTCAGCGACCTTGATAAATACCCTCAGATGATGAAGCGTCATGCTCCTGCCTCCGTTATATAGCGTTTTTCTATGAGTTTAATTATATTTTATTATGTTTGATAATTAAAGAAATGGCATATAATTAATGCATCTGATATCTGAATTTCAACGAAGGATGTGACAACATGAAAATCCTTGTAATCGGAGGAGTTGCGGCGGGAACCAAAACGGCGGCGAAGCTCAAGCGCGAGGACCGTTCCGCAGAGGTGACGGTGTTAGCGAAAGATAAAGATATTTCCTACGCCGGCTGCGGACTGCCTTACTATGTCGGTGGAGTGATCGCCGACAAGGCGTCGCTCATAGTCAACACCCCCGCGAAATTCTCTGCGCTCACAGGCGCGAAGGTGCTCACCGGCAAGGAGGCCGTTGCGCTCGACCGGGCCGCAAAGACCGTGACAGCGTCAGACCTCGAGACCGGCGAACGGAGCGTCTACGGCTACGACAAGCTGGTGATATCGGTCGGAGCGTCGCCGATTGTTCCAAAGCTTCCTGGCACGGAGCTCAAAAACGTCTTCGTTATGAGAAAGCCAGAGGATGCTATAGCGCTGCGTGAACTGCTCGAAACGGGCGAAGTTAAGCGCGCCGTGGTCTGCGGCGCGGGCTTCATCGGCCTTGAGGTTGCCGAGAACCTCGCGGCTAAGGGCGTCAAGGTCTCAGTGATAGACATGGCGGATCAGATACTACCCGGTTTCGACCCGGAGGTTGCGGCCTACGTAGAACGCAAGCTCGCCGACAGCGGCATCGTCTGCTTCACCGGGACGAAGCTAGAAGGCATAGAGGGGACCGATAAGGTTGAAAAGGTGCTGACGAGCCGCCGCGGCATGAAAGCCGACGCCGTCGTGCTCGCGCTCGGTATAAAGCCGAATACGGCGTTCCTGCGCGAAAGCGGCCTTGAAATGGCACCTAACGGCACACTCAAGGTCGACAGCGCGATGCGCACTAATGATCCGGACATATACGCCGCGGGTGACTGCGTGACGGTCTGCAACAGAATCACAGGCGGGCCTGCGTGGTCACCGATGGGCTCGTCCGCTAACATCGAAGGCCGCATAGCAGCGAAGAATATCGCTGGGGGCAGCGAAAGTTACAAGGGCGTCCTCGGCACTGGCGTCTGCAAGCTGCCAGGCCTCAACGTCGGGCGCACCGGCCTCACAGAGGCCGCGGCGAAGGCCGCAGGATACGACGTCGTTACCGTCACAGCCGTGGTCGACGACAAAGCGCATTATTATCCTGGCGCGTCGAACTTCATCGTCAAGATGATAGCCGACCGCAAGAGCGGTAAATTCCTCGGGATGCAGACGCTCGGCCCAGGCGCTGTCGACAAGATGACAGACATCGCTGCTATGGCGATATCGATGAACGCGACGCTAGCCGACCTGGAAAACCTCGACCTTGCGTACGCGCCGCCATTCTCGACCGCGATACATCCCTTCGTCCAGATGGTGAACATCATGCTGAACAAGCTTACTGGCGCGCTCGATTCTTTCACCCCAGCGGAATTCGCCGCAGGAGCCGCTGAGGGCTACAGGCTCATCGACACATCGATACTGCCGTCTCTGCCCAGCCTCCCGTACCTAGACTACACGAAGGTAGACGAAAGCTTTGACGGGTACGCGAAGGACGAGAAGTTGCTATTCATATGCGCGAAGGGGAAGCGCGCTTACCTGACGCAGAACAAGCTCAAGTCTTTCGGCTACACTGCGACGAAGGTGCTCGAGGGAGGACACACCTTCAACGAAATAGAGACAGAAGAATAGAAAAGAGGAAGAAAAGTGGAGAACGGACTCGTAACCGCTGCGGAGGAAAAATCTGTAAAAGCGCTGGGTTTTCTTAGAAACAAGGGGACGAACAACTTTTCAGCGCGAGTTATCACCGTCAACGGAAAGCTGACGGCTGAGCAGTTCGCATGCCTAGCTGAGGCGGCGAAGCTCTACGGCAACGGAGTCGTGACGCTCACGACTCGCCAGACGGTAGAGTGCCAGGGAATCCCATTTGATAAAATAGATGAGTTCCGCGCCTTCATTGCGAAGGCCGGCCTCGAAACTGGCGGCACTGGATCGAAGGTGCGCCCCGTTGTATCATGCAAGGGGACGACCTGCCAGTACGGCCTGATCGACAGCTTCGCCGTCTCACAGGAGATTCACGAGCGCTTCTACACGGGCTACCGCCAGGTGCGGCTGCCGCACAAGTTCAAAATAGCTGTGGGCGGGTGTCCGAATAATTGTGTCAAGCCCGACCTCAACGACGTCGGCATCATAGGACAGCTGGTTCCTGAGTTTGACGAGGACTGCTGCAACGGCTGCAAGAAGTGTTCAGTAGAGGCCGCCTGTCCGATAGGAGCCGCGAAGCTTAAAGACGGGCTGTTAGAGATAGACCGTGACAAATGCAACAACTGCGGACACTGCATTGGGAAATGCCACTTCGACGCAGTGACTGAGGGAACGCACGGCTACAAGATATACATCGGCGGACGCTGGGGTAAATCGACGGCGACCGGCCGTGCGCTTTCTAAGGTCTTTCCAACTAAGGAAGAGGCTCTTGAAACGATAGAGAAGGCGATACTGCTGTTCCGCGAGCAGGGCAAGACCGGAGAGCGTTTTTCGCAGACGATAGCGCGCCTAGGTTTCGACTATATCGAGAAAGAACTGCTTGAAGGCGACATCATGTCGCGCAAGCAGCAGATACTTGATGCAGAGCTGCATCTGACAGGCGGCGCTACCTGCTAGCACTTATGCTGTAAAACTGGAACGAAGCGGAAGGGCTGCGCCCCTTCCGCTTTTTTCGCGCCTCATATTATATTGTAAAAATCTATGTTATATATAAAAATTTATTATTTTTAATAATATATAGTGGGCGCTATAATCGCCGCGTAATGAGAAAAACCTTGGGGGAATATTGCAATGGGAAACAACGGCTCTTTTCTTGAACGGACGGCTGGGAACAAATACTTCTGGTTCGCCGCTGCGGCTGCTCTTTCAGTTATAACTCCTAACCCTGCGGTCGGTCTCGCGCTCGGCCTCGCCATCGCGCTGACGGTAGGCAATCCTGCGCAGAAGGATACGTCCGCGGCGTCGAAGAAGCTTTTGCAGCTTTCGGTTATAATGCTCGGCTTCGGCATGAGATTTGACGCGGTGCTGAAGGTAGGCTTCGCCTCTTTGTGGGTGACGCTGATTTCGATTTCCGCGACTCTCGTGATAGGCTCTATGCTCGGCAAATTCTTCGGTATAGAGCGCAAGCTCGCCGTCCTCCTCAGCTCCGGCACCGCGATATGCGGCGGCTCGGCGATAGCCGCGATGGCCCCAGCGATCTCGGCGTCGAGCGTAGAGACCGGCGTCGCCATGGCTGTCATCTTCCTGCTCAACGGTATAGCGCTATTCCTTTTCCCGCCGCTCGGTCATCTCATCGGGCTCACACAGGAGCAGTTCGGCTTCTGGGCGGCGCTTGCGATACACGACACGAGCAGCGTCGTCGGCGCGGCCTCGATTTACGGCGCGGCGGCGCTCGCGATAGGAGCGACGGTAAAGCTCACGCGCGCGTTGTGGATTTTGCCGGTCTCCTATCTTGGAGCGCGCCTCGCTAAGTCGGATGCGAAGGCGAAGTTCCAGTGGTTCCTGCTAGGCTTCCTGCTCGCTGCGCTTGTGCGTTCGCTCGCGCCGCAGTTCGAAACGCTTTGGGACATTGGCTCGCTCGTCGGCAAACACATGATGACGGGGACGCTCTTCCTGATAGGCGGCGGCCTTGGACGCGCGGAGCTTAAAAAGATAGGGGCTAAGCCGCTTGTCATGGCGGCCGTCCTATGGGCGGTAATATCCTGCCTCAGCCTCGCCGCCGTAAAGCTCGGCTTCATGCCCGTTCTTGCGCTCTAGCGGAGGTTTCCCGCAGCCGCATAAATACGCCTGACCGCGCCGCGCCTGACGGAGCTTTTCCGTGACGGCGCGGCGTTTTTGTTTTTCACGCTGTTATAATAAAAGTAAAAAAAGAAACGGAATTTATCGGGCGAGGAGGTGCGGAGATGGAACTTAAGGCGATGCGGTATTTTCTGGCCGCGGCGAACGGCGGGAACATAACGAAGGCAGCTGAAGACCTGTGCATCTCGCAGCCGGCGCTGAGCCGCAGCCTCGCGCAGCTCGAAGAGGAGCTCGGCGCGCGGCTTTTCGTCCGCAGCGTACACGGCATAGAGCTGACGAAGGAGGGGCAGATGTTCAAAAGGCGCTGCGCCGAGGTTATGGAGCTCGTGAACAAGACGCGAAGCGAGCTTCGCCAGTGCATCCGGGAAAAGCCGCTCATTGGCGAAATCTCGATAGGTGCCGGCGAGCTTGCCGCAGTCAACGCGCTTGCCGAATATATGGGAATTTTCTCAAAGCGTCACCCGCATGTCAGCTTCAACCTATACACGGGCAGCGCCGACCACATAAAGGACATGATAGACAGTGGAGTCTCCGACGCCGGGCTGCTGCTTGAGCCGGTCGATATGGAAAAGCATGATTTCATCAGGCTGGGGCATATACGCGAAAAATGGGTCGCGCTGATTCCGCCGCAGTTCCCGATTGCGCGCCGCCCCTCGGTCACTCCGGAAGAGCTTGCCCGGTATCCCGTCATCATGGTGCGGCGCATCGGGGTGCGCGGTGTGCTGGAAAACTGGTTCGGCGAGTATTATAAAAATCTCCGCGTTACGTTCACGAGCAACCTCAGCACCAACGCGGCGCACCTTGTGCGCCGCGGCCTCGGATGCGCTCTCGTCATAGAGGGCTCCGTCGCGCACTGGGACGAAGCCTCCGTCTGCCGCAGGCCGCTGTCGCCGGAGCTTTACTCCACGAGCGTACTTGCGTGGAAGCGGGGACAGCCCCTGTCGCCCGCGGTGGAAAAGTTCGTTGCGGGCGCGCGTATGCATTTCAGGCATTGCGGCGGCATAAAAGGCAAGTATTAGACTATGCCGCTCCTCCGTTCTAAAATCTAATAGCCGGCCGAAAAGGAGGCGTCCCGCGCGGAGCGGGACGTTTCCGCATATATTGCCGCCATTTGCGGACGAAAGGATGCTGTTACGGGATGAAGAAGATATTCATGCTGCTGTTGGTGCTGTCGCTTGCCGCGGCCTGCGACGGATTGGCCGCGGAAGCGGCCGGGGATTATGGGAAACGCGTGCTTGTGGCATACTTCTCGCTCTACGGAAACTCGGAATACCCGGAAGGGGCGGACGCGACCTCGTCCGCCAGCATAGTCGAGCGCGGAAATACGCGCTCCGGTACGACCGAGTACATAGCGCGCATGATAGGCGACGCTGCCGGAGGCGAACTCTACGCCATACGTACCGCAGACAAATACCCGGCGGATTTTGACGAAGTAATAGAAAAGAATCACGAAGAAATAGACAGGGGCGTCATGCCGCCTCTTTCCGGAGCAATGCCGGATATTTCGAAATATGACGCGGTGTTCATCGGTTACCCGGTGTGGGCGGACACCGTGCCACGTCCGGTGCTCGCGTTCATATCGCGATGCGGCGGTTTCGCCGGGAAAACTGTGATACCCTTCTGCACTCACGACGGCTACGGAAGCGGAAGGAGCTACGGCGAAATTTTCTCCGCCGCGCCAGACGCGGAACACGCCGCCGGAATCGACGTTGCGGCGGGCGACGCGCCCTCCGCGGGCAAAGCCGTCGCCGAGTGGCTGAAGCGTATCGGCATGGCGAAAAAGGCCGAGGCCGCGGACAGGCCGCTGCGCGCCCTGCGCATAACGGCAGGCAGCGCGGAAATTCGCGGAATTCTTTTCGACACGCCGCTGGCGCGTGAGATAGGGGCGCGCCTTCCTCTGACGGTTTACATGTCGGGCTTCGGCGGGCGCGAATACTACGGCGGCATATACTTCACGCCTAAGAACGGCGGCGATGGGAGGCTTCGCTTTGACGACGGCGACATCACCTATTGTCCGACGAACAACACCCTTGCGATTTTCTATGCACAGACCTCGCGTCCGAATCTCACGATGGAGGTCATACCGATAGGCAGGGTCACCTCTGACCTAAGCGTATTCGACACTTTGGGCGGCGGCGAAGAATTTACGTTCGCCTTTGAAGAGTGAGACTGTAGGCCGTGAAGCGTACGGCGGTTTCCATCCTGCTCTTAGCCGCGGTTTGTGCGCTCGCGCCGTCTGCTTCCGCGGCGTGGGCTGCGGCTGGGCCGAACGAAAAAATTCTCGTCGCGTATTTCACGTGGGCCGAGAATGCGCGCCCCAGCGCCGCGGACGTAGACGCCGTCTCCTCCGCGAGCCTTGCCGCGCCGGGCAACGCCGGGCTGATGGCGCGCTGGATAGCGGAAGAGACGGGCGGAGAGCTTTTCCCGATAATAGCGGAAGAGCCGTATCCGGCGGATTTCGACGGCTGCCTTGCGCGCGTCAGGGAAGAACGGCGTATCGGCGCGCGTCCTGCGATAAAGGACGGCGGCCTCAACGCCGGGGAGTACGGCGTAATCTTTCTCGGCTATCCGAACTGGGGCTATACAGCGCCGATGGCTGTATTCACGTTCGTTGAAAAGTACGATATGTCCGGCAAAACGATAATACCGTTCTGCACATACGGAACTGGAGGGGCCGCGGAGAGTATCCGCGAGCTGCGCGCGGCCCTTCCGCATGACGCGGAGATGAAAGAGCATATCGGCCTATTCCGCGACGACGTCGCGTCGTCGCGCGGGAAAATCACGGAATTGCTGAGAAAACTTGGGTACTGAAGCCTGGACTTAAAATTACGGCGCATTGATTCCGGAGCCGCGCGTATCGGCGGCTGGAATTTATAAAAACGT
>URAG01000093.1 GCA_900545755.1 uncultured Cloacibacillus sp.
GGCGAAATTTCCGCAATAGTCGAAAAATCGTGGAAGGCGCGCAGGGACGACGATCTTATGCGGAGCCTCTCCGACCGCCGCACCGACCCATACACGCTCGCTGGCGAGATCATAGAAAAGATAGTAAAGTAGAAAAATTTTCTGACGGAGGAATAAAAATGAAAATATCGATGGGCGCAGACCACGCCGGTTATAAACTTAAAGAAGAAATCAAAGCCGCTCTCACAGAGGCTGGGCATGAGGTTATCGACTGCGGGACGACCTCTGGCGAAGTCCGCGTCGATTATCCAGACTGGGGCTTCATGGCCGCCGAAGCCGTCGCAAGCCATAAAGCGGAGCGCGGCATACTTGTCTGCGGCACCGGCATCGGCATGAGCATCGTCGCGAACAAGGTCAAAGGGATACGCGCGGCTCTCTGCCACGATCATTTCACTGCGGTCATGAGCCGCCGCCATAACGACGCGAACGTGCTCGTCCTCGGCGCACGCGTGCTTGGTCCAGACGTCGCCGCCGAGATCGTGAAGGCTTGGCTCGTAGAGCCTTTCGAGGGAGGCCGCCACATCTACAGGCTCGAGAAGATAAGCGCCTACGAGGATGCGAACTCGAACGCTATCGACTCCGCACCAGCAGGCGGGCGCACCGTCGTCATCGATCATCCGCTCGTGCGTCACAAGCTCGGACTTATGCGCAACAAAGAGACATCGTCGAAGGACTTCCGCGACCTTGTGCAGGAGGTCGCCGGCCTCATGGTCTACGAAGTGACGCGACACCTGCCGCTTGAAGAGGTCGAGATAGAGACGCCGGTTGCGAAGACTAGCGTATTCACTCTCTCAGGCAAGAAGCTCGCAATAGTCCCCGTTCTGCGCGCCGGCCTAGGCATGGTCGAAGGCATCCTCAAGCTCGTGCCTAACGCGAAGGTCGGACACATCGGACTCTACCGTGACCCAGCGACGCTGAAGCCCGTCGACTATTACTGCAAGCTTCCCGCCGACATATCGGAGCGCGACATCTTCGTAGTCGATCCGATGCTCGCGACCGGCGGATCTGCCGCCGCAGCGGTCAGTCACATCAAAGAGCGCGGAGGAAAACGCGTCTCGCTTGTATCACTGCTCGCCGCGCCCGAAGGCATCGCGAAGTTCCACGAAGAACACCCAGACGTAGACATTTACGTCGCCGCCGTCGACAGCCACCTTAACGACCACGGCTACATAGTTCCAGGGCTCGGAGACGCCGGCGACAGGCTCTTCGGCACCAAGTAAAAAACGGAGGAGTTCTTGTTACCCGTATACCTTTTTACGCTTATGACCTTCCTCTGGGGGCTTGTCGGCACGCCGATAGCGATTGCGCTCGCTGAGAAATTCCGGCTGCTCGACGTCCCCGGAGGAAGAAAGAAACACCGCAGCGTCATGCCTCGCGGCGCTGGGCTCGTCCTGTGGAGCGGTTACCTGCTATGGGCGCTTTTCACCGGCAACCCAGGAGTCGAAGTACCGTACATCGCGACCGGCGCGACTATGATCTTCATAGTCGGCTACATGGACGATATGCACCCTCTGCCGCCGCTTGTCCGCCTCATATTCCACCTGATGGCTGCGGCCTGGGTAGTCTGGCCCTTGCCAGTGCCTCTGTGGCAGCGTGCGCTGCTCGTCCTCTGGATCGCCGGGGCGACGAACGCCTACAACCTCATTGACGGCATGGACGGACTTTGTCTCACAATAACGCTGATTACTTCGCTCTGTGCGCTTATCATCGGAAGCGGCGGCGTATGGCTGCCTTTTGCTGGGCTAGTCTTCGGCGTGCTGCTCTGGAACTTCCCGCAGCCGCGCACGTTTCTCGGCGACGGCGGAAGCACTCTGCTCGGCTATATCTGTTCGTCGCAGCTTGCGTGGAGCATGTTCCCAAATATATTCGAAACCGGATTCTTTCATATCGCCTTTGTGTTATTATTTTTAGGCGGCGTCCCAGTCGTCGATACGCTTGTCGCAATGACGCGCCGTATACTGACGCATAAGTCGCCTTTCGAGCCGGATCGCGGGCACGCGCATCACAAGCTCCAAGACGCGGGACTGCCGAAGTTCGCCGTGCTTATCGTTCTAGGCGCGGTGCACGGCGTCTTCCTAAGCTGCGGAATGCGGCTGCTGGGGCTGCCGGTTTTTAATTTTTTATAGAATAACGGAGGTTCCCTATGGATAGAAAAAAAATAGTCTGCGTGGTAGGAACCCGTCCCGAGGCCATAAAGATGGCGCCAGTCGTTATCGCTTTACAGAAGCAAGAAGCTTTCGACGTGCGAGTGCTCGCGACCGGGCAGCACGCGGCGATGCTCGACCAGGTGCTCGACTTTTTCAAGATCACAGCCGACAGAAATCTTCATATAATGAAGGAGCGTCAATCGCTCGACTACATCACGGCATCCGTGCTTACTGGCGCTGGAGAATATTACGATGAGACTCTGCCGTCCGCGGTGCTCGTACACGGGGACACGACGACGACCTTCGCCGCGGGCCTAGCGGCCTTCTACCGCGGCATACCAGTAGGCCATGTCGAGGCCGGGCTGCGCAGTTGGAATATGCGTCTGCCGTTCCCCGAAGAGATGAACCGCGTCCTTGTAGATAAGTTCGCGTCGTGGGGCTTCGCGCCGACGGCGCTTGCAGCGGAAAACCTCAGAAAAGAGGGAATGGCAGAGAACGCAATAAGCGTCACCGGCAACACGGTCATCGACGCGCTCTTCTATACAGTCGCCGCGCGCACGAAACCGGACTGCAAAGAGCTCAGGGCTCTGCCGGAGCATGCGCCGTTCGTGCTTGTCACGGCGCACAGGCGCGAGTCGTGGGGCGCTCCGCTTGAGGACATCTGCTCCGCGCTCACCGATATTCTCGACGCGCATCCAGAGCTCTGGATGGTCGTCCCGATGCACAAAAATCCAGCCGTACGCGAGATTATACATAAACACCTCGACGGACGCGCAAAGGTAATACTCTGCGATCCGCTTGACTACCCGGATTTCGTTTGGGCCATGAACAGTTCGAAGTTTATTCTAAGCGACAGCGGCG
This sequence comes from uncultured Cloacibacillus sp., assembly GCA_900545755.1. GTDB lineage: Bacteria > Synergistota > Synergistia > Synergistales > Synergistaceae > Caccocola. Next base: position 3,048 of record URAG01000093.1, read on the forward strand.
GAGTGCAGGAGGAGGCCTCGGCAATCAAGAAGCCGGTGCTGATACTGCGAGACGTGACCGAGCGTCCGGAAGCCGTGGAGTACGGAAGCGGCGTGCTTGTAGGCGTGAACCGCGGAAAAATAAGGAATGCCGCGCTGAAGCTGCTTGAGGACGCGCAGGCGATACCCGATATAGAACGCCGCTGCGACGCGCAGCCGTTCGGCGACGGCACGGCATCGCTGAAGATTGCAGAAACTTTGAAGGAGAGTCTGCTGAATTAAATGGGGAACCACGGAGAGAAGAGATTCGCTGACGAAATGACGCTGACCGGCGGCAGGCCGCTCGTCGGCACGATAAATGTGCAGGGCGCGAAGAACGCCGCGCTCCCCGTAATGGCTGCCGCTATATTGCTGCGCGGACAGAGCCTGCGCCTCGAAGGGGTGCCCGACCTTTACGACATCCAGACGATGTGCTATCTCCTGCGTCATCTTGGCGCTGAAGTAGAGTTTGAAAATGGCTGCATGACAATAAACGTCCCGGACGAGATAGAGTGCGAGACCCCCGTCGAGCTTGTGCGTAAAATGCGCGCCTCGTCGCTTGTCCTCGGTCCGCTCACCGCGAGATGCGGACGTGCCGTGATGCCGCTGCCGGGAGGCTGCGATCTCGGGAGCCGCCCGCTTGACTTCCACCTGAAAGGGCTCGCGAAGATGGGAGCGGATATCGAGCTCAAGGCAGGGGCGGTGACGGCGACGGCGGGGCGGCTCAAGGGAGCTACGATAACGCTTGACTTCCCGTCTGTCGGCGCGACGGAAAATTTAATGATGGCGGCTTCGCTCGCCGAGGGCACGACCTTTATAGAAAACGCCGCGAAGGAGCCTGAAATCTCCAACCTCGCGGAAATCCTACGTCTTATGGGCGTGCAGATCAAGGGAGGCGGCACAGAGGTAATCAGGATTACAGGCGTGAATGAGCTCCACTCCGCTAGCGGCGATATAATCCCAGACCGCATAGAGGCGGCTACGTACCTCATGGCGGGAGTCATAACGAAAGGCTGCGTCACTGTGCGCGGCATCGCGCCTGAATTACTTGAAGCCGTCCTTAACAAGATGGATGAAGCGGGCGTGGACATCGACATATTCAACGGAGAGATAACTGCTAAATGGAAAGGGCCGCTCCAGGGCGTCACAGTCAAAACCCTGCCGTTCCCAGGATTCCCAACTGATACGCAGCCGCAAATAATGGCGTTGCTGACGCTTGCGAACGGCAACAGCGTCATACACGAAAGCGTATTTGACTCGCGCCTGCTCCACATAGATGAATTCAGGAAAATGGGCGCTAAGATAGAGGTTCAGGACAACGTTGCGATAGTCACAGGAGTGAACAAGCTGACTGGAGCCGAAGTGCTTTCATCGAACCTGCGCGCCGGCGCTGCGCTCATCATGCTCGGTCTTGCAGCGGAAGGAAAGACGACAGTGCGCGGCCTCGAACACGTCTGGCGCGGATATGAGGGGCTCGTCGATAAATTCCGTTCTCTCGGCGCTGAGATAGAGATAGCGGAGCCGACGGTGGAGTAAATGGCGGGAAACGCTTTTATCCCAGGAGTAACAACGTCGGCCTTCGTCGGCTCTGCCGGGACCGGTAAGAGCCAGCGCGCGCAGCTTGTCGCCTCGCTCGTCAACGCCGACTACATCATTGACGACGGCCTTGTGATACACAAGGGCAGCATCGTCTGCGGCAAGAGCGCGAAATCCGAACGCAACCAAATAAGCGCTATACGGCGCGCTCTATTTGAGTTCGAAGACCACCGCCGCGAAGTCGTCGCTTATTTCCACTCGGTGGCGCCCTGCTCGGTAATGGTAATCGCCACGTCGGACAACATGGCGCTGAAGATTTTAAAAAAGCTCGAACTCCCCGCGCCTGAACAGATAGTCCACATAGAGGACGTCGCGACGCCGGAGGAGATAGTCAAGGCGCGGCGTGAGCGCTTCGGCAAGGGACAGCACGTCATTCCGGTCTCGCACGTGCTTGTGCGCAAAAATTTTGCGGGAAAGCTTGTAGGGCAGCTGCGCGTATTCTGGAAATCGAAGGACAAGCACGAGGGAGAGAAGACTATAGTCCGCCCCCCCTTCAGCTTTTATGGCGAAGTCCATATAGAGACCGAAGCTATAGAGCAGCTCGCCTCGTTCATAGCGGGGCGCACTGCGCAGGTAGTCAAGGTCAACGAGGTCAAGGCTTCGCCGGGGGAAGAAGAGACTCTTTCGATAGACCTCAAACTCACCGTCACGGTCGGAGAAAGGAATCTCATCGGAGTGGCCTCGCTCGTCAAGCAGCGTATAGCTGCAAGCCTGCGTTACTTCACCGGCCTTGACGTCAGGAGCGTGAACGTAGTCATAGCGGAGGTGATAGTGTGAGCGACGGCAGGGAAGTGCTTCTGAAACTGTCGCCAGAAGAACGCGCTGAAGTGAAGCGGAAACTCTGGGAAGAGGCCAGGCAGAACACGCTCGAATGCGTCGCTTGTCCGCTTGCTGAAACGCGTACGAAGGTCGTCTTCGGCGACGGAGACCCCGACAGCAAACTTATGTTTATAGGCGAGGGGCCCGGCGCTGACGAAGACGCGCAGGGGCTTCCGTTCGTCGGCCGCGCAGGCCAGCTTCTGACGCAGATACTGACTGCCGCTGGAATCAGCCGCAAAGAGGTCTACATAACTAACATTGTTAAATGCAGGCCGCCTGGAAACCGTGTGCCGTCGCCTGAGGAGAGCGTTGTGTGCGGACGCCACCTCCAGACGCAGATAATGCTTATCAACCCTCTGCTTATTGTTTTGCTCGGCAACACGCCGACGCGCTGGATGCTCCAGACGACAGAGGGGATAACGAAACTGCGCGGACGATGGTTCGAGTGGCGCGGCACGGCAGTAATGCCTATGTTTCACCCGAGCTATCTGCTCCGCAACGCGAGCTCGAAGGAGGGCAGCCCGAAGCATCTGACCTGGATCGACATTCAGGAGGTAAAGCGCCAGTGGGAGGCCGTGAAGCGAACCGGCACGCTGGACTCTGTAAAGTTTGGATAAACTGACGATGGAAACGACGAAGAAACTCGAACACGTAGCGATAATAATGGACGGCAACGGCCGCTGGGCTAAGTCGCGTGGCCTGCCTCGCGTGATGGGCCACCACGCGGGGGTAAAGGCCGTCGAACGCACCGTGCGCGCTGCGAAGGAGCTGGGGATACCGTATCTTTCGCTCTACGCATTCTCTACCGAAAACTGGAAACGGCCGCGCGGCGAGGTGTTGGGCTTGATGGGGCTGTTCCGTTACTACCTGCGCGCGAAGCTTGAAGAACTTTGCAAAGAGGAGGTGCGGCTGCGCTTCGCAGGGGAATTGCATGCGCTGCCGCATGACATAGTCACGATACTCGACGAGACTGCGGAGAAGACGAAGGCGTTCCGTGGCACGCAGCTGATTACATGCGTCAACTACGGCGGACGGCGTGAAATTCTCGACGCTGTGAACAAAATACTCGCAGCAGGCAAGACGGGGCCCGTGACGGAAGAGGCGTTCCGGAAATATCTCTATCTTCCGGACGTGCCGGACCCTGACTTGATCATACGCACGAGCGGCGAACTACGTCTCTCAAACTTCTGGCTCTGGCAGAGCGCTTACAGCGAATATTATTTCACCCCGACCCTTTGGCCCGATTTCGGGCGCGAGGCGCTATGCCGCGCCCTGTGGGATTACAGCGCCCGCAAGCGCCGCTTCGGCCGCGCGTGAGGGACCTCCATTTGTAAGGGATTTGATTGTCATGACCAAAAGAATCGCAACCGCCGTCGTCGCGCTGGCGCTGTTCGTGCCCGAGCTGTATTTCGCCGGCACATGGGCATATCCGGCCGTGGTCGCGCTGCTCGGCGCGGTCGCCGTCTGGGAGATGCTCGGCTGCATCGGCGTGCGCGTGCGTCTGTTCCTCTCGCTGCCCTCAGCGCTGCTCGCCGTCGCCGCGCCGCTGCTGGCGCGGGTCTGTCCGGGCGCGCTTTATCCGCTGTATCTCGTCTACGGGCTGTATCTGCTGTTCGCGTCGGTGCTGTTCTATTCCAGGACCGAGTTTGTCACGCTGGCCAAAACGGCGTTTACGATGCTGTTCGTCACCTTCGGCTTTGCCTCGCTCGTCCTTGTGCGCGACGCCGAGCCGCT
>URAG01000094.1 GCA_900545755.1 uncultured Cloacibacillus sp.
CTGCATCGTCATCGCGCTTGCGGGCATAATATCCATCTTCTCGCTGCCGGTCGAGCAGTATCCGGAGGTCGCGCCGCCGCAGATACGCGTCAACACCTCCTACCGCGGAGCCGACGCAGAGACGATAGCCAACACCCTCGCCGCGCCACTTGAAGAAGAGGTCAACGGAGTCGAGGGCATGATCTATATGGACTCGACATCAAGCAATAACGGCGAATATTCGCTCTACGTAACATTCGCTACAGGCACAGACCCCGACATGGCGCTCGTCCGCGTCCAGAACCGCGTCTCGCAGGTACAGCCGCAGCTGCCGCAGGAGGTCGTGGACGAAGGCATCACGGTCGAGACCTCGTTCTCCGACACGCTGGGCTTCCTTGCGCTGACCTCGCCAAACGGCACCTACGGAGAGCTTGAGCTTATGAACTACGCATACGCGAACATCAGAAGCCGCCTCCAGCGCGTTCCGGGCATGGGCAACGTCCAGGTATTCGGAGCCAAATACAGCATCCGCGTCTGGCTCGACCCTATGCGCATCACATCGCTCGGCCTCTCGATAGAGGACGTCGCGGCCGCGATACAGAGCCAGAACAAGCAGGCTTCGATAGGTTCCATAGGCGCGCGCCCTGGCAGCGACATCAACAGCCCGCTTGTCTATACGCTCATGGCGAAGGGACGCCTTTCGACGGTCAAGGAATTTGAAGAAATCATAGTCCGCACCGCCTCCGACGGCGGCTTGGTCAAATTAAAGGATATTGCGCGCATAGAGCTCGGCGCAGAGACATACAACTTCAACGCCGACGTAAACGACGCGCCTGCGTCGATGATAGCGTTGTCGCAGACTTCCGGCTCGAACGCGCTCGAAGTAATGTCCGGAGTGCGGGACGTCATGGAGCAGATCCGCGCGAACCTGCCGGACGATATGAAGCTTGAAGTGCAGTACGACTCGACAAAGTACGTCCAGGAGACGATTAAGGAAATCATCCTCACGCTCTTCATGACGCTAGCGCTCGTCATATTCGTCTGCTACCTCTTCCTTCAGGATTGGCGCACGACTCTCGTCCCGACGGTCGCGATACCGGTCTCGCTGCTCGGTACCTTCGCGGCGCTGCTTGCGGTCGGCTACACAGTCAACACGCTTTCGCTCTTCGGACTCGTCCTCGTTATAGGTACGGTCGTCGACGACGCAATCGTCGTAGTCGAGCGCGTCCAATTCCTTATGGAACGCGACAAGTGCGACCCGAAGACGGCTACAATACAGGCCATGAAGGACGTTACCGGACCTATGATGGCGACGACGCTCGTCTTCCTCGCCATATTCGTCCCCGTCGCCTTCATGACTGGAATCACGGGACAGATTTACAAGCAGTTCGCCGTCACCATCGGATTTGCGGTCTGCTTCTCGCTCGTCGTCGCCCTTACGATGTCGCCTATGATGTGCGCGCATATGTTGAGGGAGCAGGAGCCTGTGCAGCGCGGCCCGCTCAAGTGGTTCAACAACGCGCTGGCGAGCTCTACTCGCGGCTACGTCGCGGGAGCCATCGTTATAGCGAAGCGCAAAATTCTGCCGTTCCTGCTGTTCGCCGCAGTAGCGTTCGGCTGCTGGACGGTATATAAGATTTCCCCGACGGCCTTCCTTCCCGACGAAGACCAGGGCGTCATATTCGCCGGCGTACAGCTTCCGGAAGGAGCTTCGCGCCCGCGCACCGAAGCGGTAGTCAAGCCGATGGTCCAGGAGGTCATGGCGCTTCCCGGAGTCGACAGCGTTATGGATATTTACGGGCATAACATCCTCGGCGGCGAAGGCGAAAACGTCGCCTCGCTCATCATACCGCTTGACCCGTGGGGCCAGCGTAAGTCACCCGATCTGCAGCTGTCCGCGCTCGTCTCGAAGATCAACGGCATAGCGGCGAAGTTCCCGCAGGCGCAGATCAACGTCGTAACGCCGCCTCCTATCCAGGGGCTCGGTATGGCGACCGGTATCGACATGAGGCTTGAATCGACCGTCGACAACGACCCGGTGCGTCTCGCCGAAGTAATGAACTTAGTACTCCGCGAGTTGAACCAGGCGCCAGAGGTCAACTACGCATTCTCCTCCTTCACGGCGGACACGCCGCACATTTTCGTCGACATCGACCGCCAGAAGGCGGAGCTGCTCGAAGTGCCAATCAGCACGATATTCAGCACGCTCCAGACTTACTTCGGCTCGGCCTATATCAACGACATCAATATAGGCACGCAGGTCAACCGCGTCATGGTGCAGTCCGAGTGGAATTACAGGAACAATATTGACCGCATAGGCGAGATATTCGTGCGCAGCGCGACGGGCGAGCAGGTCCCGATGCAGAGCGTGGCGACGGTGAAGAAGACGCTTGCGCCTCGTTCGCTCGACCGCTACAACCTCTACCCGACCGCGGCGATCACGATAGTCATGAAGCAGGGCTACTCGACCGGACAAGGTATCGCGCGCGTAAACGAAATAGGGCGGAGGGTGCTTCCGGCAGGCTACACATACGAGTGGTCCGGAATGACCTATCAGGAAGAGCACTCGCAGGGCGGCATTGCGATGGTGCTTGTAATTGCGCTTATCTTCGCCTTCCTCTTCCTCGTCGCGCAGTATGAAAGCTGGTCGACGCCGGTCTCCGTCATCCTCTCGCTGCCTACGGCTATGCTCGGGGCGCTCGTCGGATTCCGCATTATGGGCGTTCCGCTCTCCGTATACGGACAGCTCGGCATTCTTCTTCTCGTCGGGCTTGCTTCGAAGAACGCAATACTCATAGTTGAGTTCGCTAAGGAGCAGCGCGAACAGCACGGCCTGCCGCTGATACAGGCCGCCGCGGTAGCCGCGACGGAACGTTTCCGCGCCGTTCTAATGACGGCATTCACCTGCGTCCTCGGAGCGGCCCCGATGCTCGTGGCGTCAGGCGCGGGCGCGGCGAGCCGCAAAGCCGTCGGTTCGACGCTGTTCTTCGGGATGATGGCTGCGACAGTTATAGGCATATTCCTGATACCTGGGCTCTGGGTCGCGTTCCAGTGGCTGCGTGAAACAGTCAAATCGCGCATCGGCGGCAAAAAAGCCGGAGCGCAGGCTGAATAGGAGGCGCGCGATAATGAAAAAGCTTACTATAGTTACAATATCCGCGTTCGCGATAATGGCGGCGGCTTCCGCCGCTTTCTCAGCCGAGGTCAAGACGGAGCCGGCGTCCCAGGACGTGCAGATGAAGAACGGATCGTGGACGGAGCTCGCACAGCTCTACCCCGTCGCCTACGTAGAACAGAACGTCTCCGAGGAGTTGACGCCTGAAAAGCTCGCGAGCTGGTGGGACGTCTTCGGCGACCCGACGATGACGGAGCTGATAACGCGCGCTCTCGCAAAGAACCGCGATCTCGCGAGCGCCCGCGCCAGCGTCAAAGAGGCGAGATACCAGCTCGGCATAAGCGAAGCCAACCTCCTGCCTTGGCTCGACGCGAACGGCTCGTGGAACAACGCTAGAGTCCCCGCAGAAGCAGGCGGTTCAGGGAGCGTTGCTCAGTACATCGGCCTCGGCCTCGACGCGACGTGGGAGATAGACATCTTCGGCGGACAGCGCGCCTCGGTGCGCGCGCAGAGGGCGACGCTCGAATCGCAGTACGCGATGCTCTACTCAACGTGGAGCTCGCTCGCCGCAGAAGTCGCGATGGACTACATCTCGCTGCGCACGCTTCAGGAACAGCTTGACATAGCAAATTACAACGTCGGCCTTCAGGAAGAGACAGTCAGCATACAGCAGTCGCGCGTAGACGCCGGACTCGCCGATTCGCTCACGCTGAACCAGGCAAAATACACGCTGGAGCAGACGCGTGCGACGATACCGACGATACTCGCATCAATAGAGCAGACGAAAAACGCGCTCGCGATACTCACCGGCGAAATCCCCGGCACGCTCGAAGAGGAGCTGGCGGAGCACAAGCCCGTGCCGCGCGTAGAATCGACAGCGCTCATCGGCATCCCGGCAAACGCGATACGCCAGCGTCCCGACATCCGCCAGGCAGAGCGCGCGCTCGCCGCGCAGATAGCGCGCAAGAAAGCCGCGCGCGCCGACCTTTGGCCCAAGTTCTACCTCACGGGCGCGATAGGCACGCAGGCGCACGAAGGCTCGCTCTTCAACGGCCCCGGCAAGATGTACAGCTTCCTGCCGCAGATAAGCTGGCCCATATTCCACGCCGGCGCGATAACGAAGAACATCAAGGTCCAGGGCGCGAAGGCCGAACAGCTCCTCGCCGCCTATGAACAGACGGTGCTGAACGCGGTCGGCGAAGTGCGCGACGCCCTCTCCGACAACGTGCAGGAGTACGAGCGCAACGCGCGTCTCAAGAGCGGCGTCGACGCGGCGCAGACCGCCCTCGACCTCGCGAACGAGAAGTACTCCAACGGCCTCGTGGACTTCACGAACGTCATCAACGCGCAGAGCGCCCTAGCGTCGCTCTCCGAGCAGTACGTATTGAGCGGCGGACAGATCTCGACCAACGCCGTCCGCCTCTTCAAAGCCCTCGGCGGAGGCTGGAAGCCGCTCGACGAGGCTGAACGCGCACTGGCGGAAGCGGCAGCTGCAAAAAAGAAAAAATAGCGCAAGCGTAAAAAATACGAAACGCGAAAGGAGCCTCGAAATGAGGCTCCTTTTTATATCTATTTTACGGCTATTTGGTACAATCTAAGAAGCAACGGAGAGACCGCCGCACGGCGGTCCATTCTGCGGCGCGCGCGGCGCGCCTACAAAACATTTAGGAGGACACAGACATGACCAGACTTGTTGAGTGCATCCCGAACTTCAGCTGCAGCAAAGAAAAGGACGAAGCCGCATACAACGCGCTCGTCGAAGTCGCAAACAGCGTGCCCGGCTGCACGCTCTTCGACGCGCAGACCGACGGCAACCACAACCGCTGCGTCTTCACGCTCATCGGCACGCCCGAGGCCATCGAAGAAGTAGCTTTCCGGCTCACGAAGAAAGCCGCCGAAGTCATCGACATGACGAAGCACCACGGCGAGCACTCGCGCATGGGCGCGACGGACGTCATCCCATTCGTCCCGACCGTCAACGTCACAGTCGAAGAGTGCGTAGAAATGTCAAAGCGCCTCGGCAAACGCATCTGGGAAGAGCTCCAGATACCGATCTTCCTTTATGAAGACTCCGCGACCTCGCCCGACCGCGTCAACCTCGCCAACGTCCGCAAAGGCCAGTTTGAAGGGATGCCAGAGAAACTCCTCCAGCCCGAATGGGCTCCCGACTTCGGCGAGCGCAAAATCCACCCGACCGCCGGCGTCACCGCGATAGGCGCCAGAATGCCGCTCGTCGCCTTCAACATCAACCTCGCCACCTCAGACGTCAACATCGCCAAGAAAATCGCGAAGGTCATCCGTGGCTCCTCCGGCGGATTCAAGTGCTGCAAAGCGATGGGCTTCATGCTTGAAGACCGCGGCATAGCGCAGGTCTCCATGAACATGGTCAACTACGAAGTCACGCCGCTCACCGTAGTCTATGAGATGGTTGACAGCCTCGCCAAGCGCTACGGCACCTACATCGTAGGCAGCGAGCTCGTCGGCCTCACGCCCGCGAAAGCACTCCTCGACTGCGCGGAGTACTACCTCAAGCTTGAAAACTTCGACTATCGCAACCAGGTGATGGAATACCACGTCATCGATATGAAAAACGACTAAGAGGTAAAAACGATGAAGCTCGCAGAAATGCAGGTCACTGAATTCGTAAACCTCATGGCCTCCGACGCGCCCGCCCCAGGCGGCGGCTCCGCTGCGGCGCTCGAAGGCGCGGTCGGCGCGGCGCTCACCGCGATGGTCTGCGCCCTCACCGTCGGGAAGAAAAAATACGCCGACGTCCAGGAACTCGCAGTCGAATCGCAGAAAAAAGCCGAAGAGCTCAAAGCGCGCTTCGTAGACGTCATGGACCGCGACACAGAAGCCTTCAACGCCGTCAGCGCCGTCTTCGCCATGCCGAAAGAGACCGACGAGCAGAAGGCCGCGCGCAAAGCCGCGATGCAGGAAGCGCTCAAAGGCTGCACCAAGACGCCGTTTGAAATGATGCAGCTCGCCTGCGAAACGCTTGAGCTCACCCGCTCGCTAGTAGGCCGCCTCAACGCCAGCGCCGCGAGCGACCTCGGCTGCTCCGCGCTCAGTCTCCGCGCCGCGATACAGGGCGCGTGGCTCAACGTGCTTATCAACATCTCCGGCATAAACGACGAAGCCTTCGCCGCCGAATACCGCAAAAACGGCGAAGCGCTCCTCGCCAAGGCGCTTCCGCTCGCAGACGAAATCTACGCCGAAATCCTTAAAACCATGTAAAAGCCCGCAAGGGCAGGAAGCGGTGCACAGCGCAGGCCGTACAGAAAACGCAAAAGCCGGAGCCTCACGCGGGGCTCCGGTTTTATGTTGCGCTGCGAACCGGCAACGACGGAAAGGAGCTAAAAACATGGACGCATTCGTAAAAATAACGGATATGGCGAACGCCTCAAGTTTATTCCGAACGCGGCTGAACGGTTCGCCGCGAGGCAGAGACTCCCGCACGATGGAACACAAGGCATGCGTTTAGGAAATCCGCCGGAAGCGTAGCATCCGCCCCGCATTGTCTATCCGCTGCCGGCGCACCGGTGAAAATCATAACAGGCGCGGCGGGAAGCACAGGAAATGACTTCCACCACTGAAAAAGACCTGCCGCCCGGCCTCTGCTCGCTCTTCACTGAAGAACAACGCCGCCGCGGAATCGCGTACTCGCGCTTAAACTTCCCGCGCAGGACGGCGGCGCAGGAATAGAAAAAATTCCGCTTCGCCGCCGAACATGCGGCCTTCTAACGCTTCCTCGCCTGCTAGATGCAAAAAAGCCCTCCGCTTAAGTGAACAGCGCCCCATAACTTGGACATGGTAAAAGCCCCCAAGTTGACACTACACAATCACGGTTCGAAATGGCTCCTGTATTCCAACGGAGCCATTTTTAATTTTACCTGTATACGCTCGTTGTTGTAATATCGTATGTAGTCGTCAATAGCTTTTTTTGCTTCTTCATAGTCCTTCAGTTTCACCCTGTTTATCAATTCGGATTTCAAATGACTGAAGAAGTTCTCCGCCGCAGCATTGTCGAAGCA
>URAG01000095.1 GCA_900545755.1 uncultured Cloacibacillus sp.
CGCAGAAGTTTCAGGCCGAGCTCGTTGACTCCGCCGGGAGTGGAATTTTCGGTTAGAAACTATTCAACGTCCTCGCCGCAGTCGGTGCGCATGAAGGACGATAGCGTTTCGTTCATTATCGACGAGTAGTCGAGCGCAGTGCGGAAGGAGAGCCCCTTATCCATGCCCCAGCCGACGCTTTCGCCGAGCAGCGCGTAGTATGGCACCATCATGCCCGTGACTGGGCCGAGTATCTCAAGCTCGCGCTCGCTCTTTACGCGCACGAGAGTGCCTATCAGCGACATTAGCTCCGCGAGAGCCTCGTCCCCGCCGTAAAAAAGCAGAGGCCCTGTGCGCCGTGCCGCGAATGGCAGCGGTATCGCCCGCGCCGCGCTTTTCGCCGGGGCGTAGAGCGCGAGCGAGTCCGCGAGCTTCACGCCGCCGGTTATGTGCATGACGCGCTGATCCTCGCGGAAACTCAGTGCGCGTACGACGGCCTCGTGCTGCTGCGGCAGAACGCATATAAAAACAACGTCGGAGCCGCCGGCTGCAGCCTGGTTCGATTCATATATGGAGACTCTTTCCGGGAATAGCGCTTTCAGCGCCTCAGCCTTTTCGCGATGCTTATGCACGGAGAGGTTGATTTTACCCGTGAACTCGGGCGACGTGCAGAAGCCGCGCACCATCGCCGAGGCTATGCCGCCCGTGCCTATGAAGCCCAATGTAAGATCTGTCATAAACAACACCGCCGTTTCGTAAATTTACGGCGATTATACAATAAGCGGCGTGCGGGCAGAATAGGTTCTGCGCGTGGCGCGCGCGGATATGAGAAAGGCGCGCCGCTCGGGCGCGCCTCTTTGAGGAAATGGAAAGGTAGGCGGAAATGTCTATTTTGCGAATGCTTTTTTGATACCTTCGACTGCTTTATCTATCTGCTCGTAGGTGATGACGATCGGCGGCGCGAAACGTATCGTGCGCTCGTGCGTCTCCTTCGCGAGGACGCCGTTCGCGATGAGCTTCTTGACGTATGGCGCGGCGTTGACGGTGAACTCCACACCGATGAGGAGGCCCGAGCCGCGGACTTCCATGATCTCTGGGTTGTCTATCTCACGCAGCTTCTGCATGAAGTAGTTGCCCTTCTCTTCCGCCTGCTTCGGATAGTTGTCGCGAACGAGTATCTCCATAGCCTTGATGGAGACGGCGCAGGCGAGCGGGTTGCCGCCGAAGGTCGAGCCGTGCGTGCCGGGCGTGTAGACACCGAGGACGTCCTTGTTGGCCGCGACCGCCGATATGGGCATGACGCCGCCGCCGAGAGCCTTGCCGAGTATGAATATATCCGGCTCTACATCTTCGAAGTTGCAGGCGAACATGCGGCCCGTGCGCGCGAAACCGGTCTGGACTTCGTCGGCGATGAAGAGGATGTTGTGCTTCGTGCAGATTTCGCGGACTTCCTTGAGATAGCCCTTGGGCGGAACGATTATTCCGGCTTCGCCCTGTATCGGCTCAACGAGGAACGCCACGGTGTTCGGCGTGATGGCCTCTTCGAGGGCCTTCGCGTCGCCGTACTTGATGATTTTAAATCCCGGGCAGTAGGGGCCGTAGTTGATGCGCGCGTCCGGGTCGGTCGAGAAGCTGATGATGGCGATGGTGCGTCCGTGGAAGTTGTTCTCGCAGACTATTATCTCCTGCTTGCCGTTCTCGACGCCCTTCTTCTCAACGCCCCAGCGGCGCGCGGTCTTGAGCGCCGTTTCGACGGCTTCTGCTCCGGTGTTCATCGGGAGGATCATTTCTTTGCCGGTCAGCTCGCAGAGCTTCTCATAGAAGTCGCAGAGCACCGAGTTGTGGAATGCGCGCGAGGTGAGCGTCACTTTGTCAAGCTGCTGCTTCGCGGCTTCTATTATCTCGGGGTGGCGGTGTCCGAAGTTCAGCGCCGAGTAGGCGGAGAGCATGTCGAAGTATTCGCGTCCCTCGGGGTCGCGGACCATTACGCCGTCGGCTTCGACTATAACGACGTCCTTCGGATGATAGTTGTGAGCGCCGAGTTCGTTTGTTTTGTCGATGATCTGCTGAGTGCTGAGCATTGAGTCGTCCTCCTCATATTTATATTTATTTTGAACTTTATAACCTTAGATGTTTATTTTTATTGCTGACATGATTACTCTATCATTAAATCGCGGTTTTGAAAAGGGGTGAGTTTTTTAAGCACCACAACGCTACGTGCGCCGCTTTGGCGCCGTTTGCTTCGTGGCGTGTATAAGGAAACAGAAATATTTGCAAAGTTTACAAAAGAATCCGCCCGCGGCGCGCGGAGAAATATTTTCCGCGCGCCCTTCGTTACGCCCGCTCTCAGTAGAGCTCTTCGTATATCTTCAGCACGCGCGCTTCGTCGAGCGGGACGAAGTTGTTGCTCATGAGCCGCTGCTGCGCCGTCATGACGGCATCCGTGAAGCGCGGCAGGTCCTCGGGCTTTACTCCGTAGGCGCGCAGCGGCTTCTTAGGCAGTATCGTGTCGAGCAGCTTTTCAAGCTCTTCCCAGACGCGCGATTTTTCGCAGGAAAGCAGCGCGGCTATGAAGTCCATCATCTTCGATATTTCGCCGTCCGTTTTAATTTCGAGATAATTTTTCATAACCCCGGTGAATACGGCGTAATTGCTCTCGCCGTGCGGGACGTGGTACGCGCCGCCGAGCGGGTACGAGAGCGCGTGTACTGCGGCGCAGCCGGCGGTGCCGAAAGCTATGCCCGCGTAGTTCGAGGCGAGCAGGAAGTCGCCGAGCAGCGCCGTCCGCGCCTCGCGCCCCTCGCGCGCTATCGTTTCGTAGCGCTTTATTATCATCTCCGCGGCCTTGTACGAAAGCAGTTTTGAAAATTCCGTCGCCTTCGGCGAGAGCGCAGACTCGACCGAGTGGATGAGCGCGTCTATCGAGCTAGCTGCGAATACCTCAAATGGCAGGCCGCGCAGCAGTTCGGGGATGAGAGCGCACTGGTCGGCGTAGAGCGCAGGCGCGACGAGCCCCATCTTCGTGCCTAGGCGCGTGCGGTTTATTATCGAGATGTTCGTCACCTCGCTGCCGGTGCCGCAAGTCGTCGGCGCGATGACTAGGCCGCAGCTCCGCGCTATGTCCGGCGCGGCGGCGTAGAGCTCGTCGGTCGAGCGCCCGCCGGAGACGGCGACGGCTTTCGCGATGTCTATTATCGAGCCGCCGCCCGCGGCTATGAGCCGTTTGAAGCCGAGCTTCGAAGCCTCTGCGATAATCGCGTCGGTCATCACGTCGGTCGGCTCGCCGCTGCCGAAGTCCTCCCAGAAGAGAGTTTTGACCGGCAGGCCGAGCGGCGCGAAGTGCGCCTCGTATATCGGCCTTATCGTGAAGAGCAGATCGTCCGCGCCAAGCGCGAACTCGCGCGCGAATTCCGCGCATGTTTCAAATTTATGTATCTCCGTGTATAGCGCTATTTCCTTCATAAGTTCCGCACCTCCGTCGTGAGCTTACGACAATTATAATACGCGTGCGGCGCACGGCGGGCTTGACACGGACGGCGCGCGCCGTGTAAAATTCTTCCGTGTTTTGCGGCGGTCAGCCGATATTAAGGGAATGGAGGAAACGTCATGGCTTATACGAACTTTACGATGATAATGTGCATGATGATGCGCGGCTGCGGCGGCTCCTCTCCTGAATTGACCGGCGCTTAAAACTCGCGTCGTCGATTAAGGACCGGATCCGCTGGTGCGGGTCCGGTCTTTTTTATTTTCGCGGCTTTAAGGGGGAGTGAAGGAGAGGAAGTATGCTCTGCGGTTCGTGCGACGCTTTCGGCGCATAGGCGGCCTTTAGGCCATCGGTAAAAATTTTATGGAGGTATGATGGAATGAAAAAACTTGTTTCTGTTTTTTGCGCTCTGCTGTTTTTCACTTCGGCGGCACAGGCCGCCGAGAAGATAGTTCTCGGCGTTACGCCCTTCCCTGCGCAGGAAATCGCCGCCGTCGCGGCGAAAGTTCTCGAAAAGCAGGGCTACGAGGTCGAGATTCGCGAATTCACCGACTTTATCCAGCCGAACCTCGCGCTTGAGGACGGCAGTCTCGACGCGAATTTCTTCCAGCATATTCCGTTCCTCGAGAACATGAGGACAGAAAAGAATCTCGACATCGTAGCGATCACGAAAGTCCACCTTCTCCCCATCGGCATCTATTCACATAAAGTGAAGTCGATAGCCGAAGTCGGCGACCGCGCCGTAGTCGCCGTGCCGAGCGACCCTACGAACGGCTTCCGCGCCTACAAGCTGCTTGAGCGCGAAGGACTGCTCAAGATGAAGGACGGCGTGAACCTGACAGCGCGCGACATCCTAGAAAACCCCAAGAATCTCAAGATAATCGAGCTTGAAGCGCCGCAGCTTCCGCGCACGCTGCAAGACACGACTATTTCCGTCATCAACATGAACTTCGCCGTCGACGCCGGACTTGACCCGACGAAGGAGGCGCTCGCGCTGGAGGACAAAGACTCGCCATACGCGGTCGTACTCGCATGCCGCGGAGAAGACAAGGATAAGCCAGAGATAAAGGCGCTCGCCGCGGCGCTTAATTCACCTGAGGTGAAGAAGTTTATCACCGAGGAGCTCGCGAGCAAAGGCGTGCTCCCGGCATTCTAAACGCGGCCTTCACACGGAATTTAGCTGCCTTCAAGCGCCCCATACGGGCGCGGGAGGCCGCGTTTTTTTGCTATAATTTCAGCGTACCGGCGAAATTTATGAAAGGAGCGCGGCGCAATGTCACTGAACTTTTCTTTTTTCGGCGAACCGCTGATAAGCAAAGACGGCAAAGCCGTGCAGCTCCCTTTCAAGAAGGCCGAGGCGCTGCTGTTTTTTCTCGCTGCGGAGGGCTGTGTACAGAAGGAAAAAATCGCCTTTCTGCTGTGGGGCGACAAGAACGAAAAGCAAGCGGCGGGCAGCTTGCGCAACGCTCTCTGCCTGCTCCGCAAGCACTTTCCAGAAAATATAATCTCGAATAAAAAAGAAATACGCTTAGCCGACTTTACGCGCGACTCCGACGTCGTCGACAAGATAGCTTCGCGCGCCGTCCCTCTGCCCGAGTCTATATTCAGCGAACCGCTGAGCGGCCTCGACATGCTCGACAGGCCGGAGTTCGCCGAGTGGATCGGCGAGACTCGCGCGAAGCTGCGCGCAAAGACCGTCTCGGCGCTGCGCGACCGTATCACGGCCTGCTACGACGCGCGCGACATGGGAGGCGCGGCGGAGTCGCTCTCGGCGCTGCTTTTCTTCGAACCATACGAGGAGGATTCCGTCCTCGAACTTATGGAAATTTACCGCGACGAGGGCGCGCCGTCGAAGGCCGTATCTACCTACAACACGTACCGCGAAAAGCTGCGCGCCGACCTAGGCATAGAGCCGAGCGAACGCGCGAAGGACTTCCTTTTCACTATAGGCAGGCCCTCCGAGGCGGCGAAAT
Source organism: uncultured Cloacibacillus sp. (assembly GCA_900545755.1). GTDB lineage: Bacteria > Synergistota > Synergistia > Synergistales > Synergistaceae > Caccocola. Next base: position 5,437 of record URAG01000095.1, read on the forward strand.
CGCCCGGAGAATTTTTCTGCGGACGCGATGGCGAGATACGTAAAATCCTCGACCTCGCGCAGAGCGGCGGAGGCCTCGACATAATATTTATCCACGGCGAAGGCGGAGTCGGCAAAACGGCTCTAGTCGAGCAGGCGCTGCGTTCGGCCTTCGGGGGCGCGTGCGTCTTCCGGGCATCCCCGCTCTCGGTCGGCGAAAAATTTCCATACTCGTCGTGGGACGGCATAGCCTCCGCAATGGGCGCGATATGCGTCGAACGCGGCGTCGAGCCTTCGCCGGCTACGCGCGCGATGCTCTCGTCCGTATTCTACGGATTTATGGGGGGGCAGACAGCTATGAGCGCCGCTTTCACGCCAGAACGTTCGCCGCTCGCCGTAGGGCGTGCGCTCGCATCGATCGCGGTTCAGATATGCGACCGCGGCAAACCCGTTTTTATATTTGAGGACCTTCACTGGTTCGACGACAAATCTCTCGCGACGCTGTGCGTATTCCTTTCAGAGCTGAAAATATCAGCAGTCGTATTCATGACGGCGCGCCCCGAAAGCGCCGCCGCTGCTGCGGCGATGCTGCGCAATATAAAGCCGCAGCTGCGCCTGCGCACTCTTGAAATAGCGCTCGCGCCGTTCCGCGGGCCGGAGATAATAAAATACTGCCGCTCGTTCTTACCGGACGACGTTATAAAAAGCCGCGGCGAGGAATATTTCATACGTGAGAGCGAAGGGATGCCCCTGCTGCTCGCCGAGATGATGCGTATCCTAATGGAAAACGCGAAAGCCGACTGCCGCGACGGGCTCAAGGGGCTCATAATGAGCCGTCTTGAAGGCATGTCCGAGCGCGAGCGCACGCTGATACTCGCGCTCTCTGCCTTCGGCGGCGGCGCGCAGCCCGACGAGCTCGCCGCGGTGCTGGGCGAAGAACCTGAAACAGTAGAAAAGACTCTCGACTCTCTGCTGCGCAGAAAAATGATACGCGAAACCGGCGACGGCGGGCGCGCAGCGATAGATTTCCTCCACGCCAACGTACGGGAATGCCTATATGAATCCATGCCGGCTTTCCGCAGAAAACAGCTCCACGCTAAGATAGCGGACGTGCTCTCCAAAGGCTGGTCGCCCCACGTATGGAATCCCGCGCTCAGCGCGAAGCTCTGCCATCACTACACTGAGGCGGGGATGAAGATGCAGCTGCTGCGGCAGAACGTCTCCGAAATGCTCTTCCACATCAACCTAAACCACATACTCTTCCCAATGATAGAGGACGGAGTGCTCCTCCGCTGCTCCATACCGTACAGCAGCCGTGAGGAGACGGAGGAAAAATTCGAGCGAATACGCCGCACGCTCGGCGAGCTCCGCTCCGCCGGGCCAGAAGGCGAACGCGAGCTGACGGCGCTTGAGGCGTCGTACTTCGAGATGTACGGAGGCTATCTGATAAACTGGGGCGACTACGACAAGGGCATGACTCTTTTATCCGGCGCGTTGCGGATATCTAAAGCAAACAGCGTCGGAGAGACGT
>URAG01000096.1 GCA_900545755.1 uncultured Cloacibacillus sp.
CGTGTTCCTCGACCTCAAGCTTCACGACATCCCGAACACAGTCGCTTCGGCGGTTGAGCCTCTCTCCGAGGCAGGGCTGTGGGCGCTCACGATACACACATCCGGCGGATATGAGATGATGGCGCGCAGCGTCGCAATGCGCGACAAGACCGGCAGCTCGATGAAGCTCTTCGGCATCACGGTGCTTACGAGCCTCGGCGGCGAGCTTTGGAGCGACGTGCATCCTGGCTGCGACATGAACGCGGCTCTTGCCGGACGCGCCGAAACGGCGGAGCGCGCCGGGCTCGACGGCATAGTCTGCTCGCCGCTCGACCTCGAGCTTTTGCAGGGGCGCGCGAAGAAGCTGCTGCGCATCGTCCCCGGCATACGCACGAAGAAGGTCAGCACCGAGGATCAGACGCGCGTCGCTACCGCGGCGGACGCCGCGAAGGCCGGAGCGTCCTACATCGTCGTCGGACGCCCGATACTCGAAGCCGCAGACCCGATAGCTGCGGCGAAGGATATATTAAAGACATTAGAGGAGGCTTCACGCTGATGGCCTGCAACTGCGCGAACGAAGAAGTTTCAAAGAAAATTCTCGAAATGATGAAGGAAAGCGGAGCCCATCTCCAGGGGCATTTCAAGCTCACTTCCGGTCTCCACAGCGACAACTATATGCAGTGCGCGCTGATGCTGCGCTTCCCGCAGTACGCCGCCTACGCCGGCGCAGAGCTCGCGAAGATGCTCGCGCCCTATAAGCCGGAGTTTATACTTTCGCCGGCGCTCGGCGGCCTCATCATAGGGCACGAGGTTGCGCGCGCTCTCGGCGTGCCCTTCCTCTTTACCGAGCGTGTAGACGGCGACATGCGCCTTAAGCGCTTCCCACACCCCGGCGCGAGACGTTTCGCGCTCGTCGAGGACGTCTGCACGACCGGCAAATCGTCGCGCGAATCGGCTCAGATACTCGTAGACGGCGGCGCGGAATGGGCCGCGTCCGGCTGCATAGTGGACCGCCGCGCGCCTGAGTGCCTGCCTGACTGGGATCTGAAATCTCTTGTGAAGGTCTGCTTCGCGACATACAAGCCAGAGGAATGCCCGCTTTGTGCGGAAGGGCTTCCGCTTGTGAAGCCCGGCAGCCGCCCGGACGGAAAATAAAGGATGACTAAGGCGTCGCGCGTTTTCGCGGCGCGCTTCATGACTGCGTTCGCCGCGCTGCTCGCGCTGCTTTCCGCGCTGTGCGCGGAACCTGCGTGGGCGGCGCAGCAGCGCGTTAAAATTGCCGTGACCTCGCAGCTGCTGCGCGAGGTCGCCTCTTTCGTATGCGGCGACCATGCCGTGGTGCGCGCCCTCTCCGTCATGGACGCAAACGGGCATGAGCGGCTCGTATCGCGTCCCTTGCGCGGCGAGATAATAATAGCTTTTGACGCCGCAGACGCGGCGCGCCATAGAATCAGCGCCAAAAACAAAAACCTGCGGCTGCTCTTCGACAAAGTGGATGTGACGGAGACCGAGATGCGCGGGGCCTTCTTCGACCCAGCGATGCTGCCCTTTGTCGCGCAGGAGATAATGAAGACCGTTGCGCAAATCGACCCTGAAGGTTACGCCTATTATCAGCGGCGCCTAGCAGAGTTCCAGTCGCGCATCGACAGCGCGATAGGCGTCGGCCGCCATATGCTGGCTGGCAGCGGCGCGAAGATGCTCGATCTTACAGGGGCCGAGGGCGTGTGGATACGCTCGTCGATTCCAGGCGTAGTGCGCCCGCCCGACGAAGTGTGGAACGGCTGGCTTGCGGGCAACGAAACGGCGCTGCGCGCCGCGCTGGACGAAGCGGCCCGCCGCGGCTGGCTTCTGCTGCTCGACCCGTGGACGCCGGAAACGATACGCGCCGCCGCCGTCGCCTACCAGAACAGGCTTACGCTCGCCGCGCCATCCGGCGAGGGTGATATCTTCGTATTCTTCCACGACATGCTGACGGCTATATCGGCGCGCGTCGGCGAGAAGTCTTCCGACAAAAAATAAAAAATGTATAATTCATAAAAATAAGGTAGAATAGATGGCGCGGCGCGCACACGCCGCCCGCAGTTATTTTTATGGAAAAAAGAGGTCTCCGATGAAGATAAAGAAAATTTTCGCCGTACTCTGTATATTATCAGTGCTCTGCTCGCTCGAGACCGCCGCGCTCGCCGCGCCGGCGCAGCAGAAGACCGCGACAAAGAAGGTATCCACGACGCTCTCCGCGAACGACATCAAGTACAACGTCAACACAGGCGACGCGCGCGCTACGGGCAACGTCGTCATAAAACGCGAGGGCGCGACGCTGTGGGGCGACGAGGCGGAGGGCAACACGAACAACGAGATAATGACGCTTCGCGGCAACGTCCGCGGCGAGTTCCCAGAGCAGGAGGCGACGCTGAAATCCGAAAGCGCGACATGGACCGGCGACAAGACGAAGCGCACGGACGGACAGGTCGAGGCGTTCGGCAGCGTGCGGCTGACTCGCGGCGTTGAAGATTATTTGAACGCCGATTACGTACGCTGGGAGCCTGGTACGGAGAACTACGAGGCGCGCGGAAAAGTCGACGGCCTGCTTGAAAAAAAAGTACTCAAAGCCGATGAAGCGCGCCGTCGCGGGAATAAATTCTGGGCCTCCGGCGTGCGCCGCTACGAAGATTTGGTGGAGAAGTTCACCATATCGGCGCGTACCGTCGAAGGCACTCTCGCGCCCGACCCGCAGACTGGGCAGGACGCGCTCAGCGACATGATAGCAGACCGTAACGTCGTACTCGACTATGTCGACAAGGAAGGGCTCAAAACGCGCGTGACCGGAGACAAGGCCGTATATTCTAAGGCGCGCGGAACGATAGTAGTCTCCGGCAACACGAAGGCTGTCCGCAGCGACGGAAAGACAGTCACGGCGGATACTATGGTCGTCCATGAAGACACGCGCGTGATAGAGGCCAAGGGCAACTCTCAAATAATCTTCGTCGTAGAGGAAGAGGAACAGCCTGCGGAGGAAAAAGCCAACAGCAAGCGGGAAAAAGTAAATAAGAGCGGCGATAAGGCAGATGCTGCGAAAAACGGGCAACCTCGTTCCGCTGGCGCCGGGACGGCTCTCAGTGACGACGACCTGCGCTGGGTGGAGGGCAAATAGATGGCTGTCGAAACCCATGCAAACACGCTGCGCGCCGAGAAACTCGTCAAAAGCTTCAGCGGACGCCGCGTCGTCAATGAAGTCAGCGTCACTATAGAGAAAGGCGAGATAATAGGTCTGCTCGGACCGAACGGCGCCGGTAAAAGCACGACCTTCTATATGATAGTCGGACGCATCATCCCAGATTCCGGCAGCGTATGGCTCGGCAGCCAGGAGCTCTCCGGTCTGCCGATGTACCAGCGCGCCCGCGCTGGGATCGGGTATTTGCCGCAGGAGGCTTCCGTCTTCCGCAGCCTCACTGTACGCCAGAATCTCGACCTCGTGCTTGAAGAGTCAGGCGTCCCGGCAGATGTGCGCGGTGAAAAAATATCTGCGCTGCTCGACGATTACGGCCTCAAGCACCTACAGGATACGAAGGGGGTCTCGCTCTCCGGCGGCGAGCGCCGCCGCGTCGAGATCGCTCGCTGCCTTGCGCTTGAGCCGCATTTCATCTTGCTCGACGAGCCGTTCAGCGGCATAGACCCGATAGCTGTAGCCGATCTCCAGTCTATAATCCGCGATCTGAAGCAGCGCGGCTACGGCATACTGCTGACAGACCACAACGTGCGCGAGACGCTTTCAATAACCGACCGCGCCTACCTTATATATGAGGGCAAGGTGTTCCTCGAAGGCGAGCCGGACGATATCGCCGACAACGTCAAAGCAAGGGAGCTTTACCTAGGAAAAGATTTCAGCTGGTGAGGCTCCGCCTCTTTTCATTGAAGCTCCTGGACAAAAGTCGGTTGCGCTGCCTGTGAGGTCAACCACGGAACGCGCGCCAATATTTTTTTAATTTTGCACAGTGTGATGATTTGATTTCCATGTCAGAATTCAGCCAGACCGACCACAAATATAGCGAGGCGCAGAAAAACGATGCACAGGCGCAGAATGTTGCGCCTGCGGCCGAAGGTCCCTCGGCGGCGCATAATCCTGCCTTCGTCGCCAAGCGCCCGGACGCGCTCTCCGGTATGGTGTTTCACGCGATGCGCATGATGGCGGGAACGCTCGTCAGCCGCGTCCTCGGCCTTGTGCGCGAGATGCTTACCGCGGCCCTCTTCGGCGCGACGCGCCAGCTCGACGCGTTCTTCGTCGCCTACACGCTCGCGAACCTCTCGCGCCAGCTTCTCGCCGAGGGCGCGCTTTCAGCATCATTCGTTCCCGTATTTTCCCGCACGCTCGCCTCAGATGGACGCGACAGCGCGAAGCGGCTCGCTGACGAAGCTCTGACGATACTGATTTTTGGGTGCAGCGCCGTCGTCGCGGCGGGCGTCATACTTTCGCCGTTCCTTGTAAACATAATGGCCCCAGGCTTCGCGCCAGAGGAGCGCGCCGTCGCTGTGACTCTTACGCGTATGCTGTTTCCGTTCCTGATGCTGGTCTCGGTCGGCGCGCTTGCGATGGGCGTGCTGAACAGCCTTGGCAGCTTCTTCATCCCTGCCGTCGCGCCCGCGCTGAGCAATCTCGCCTATATCATCTTCCTGCTTGCGACGAAGAGCCGCCTGTCCGTATGGAACCTCGCCTTCGCCGTGCTTACCGGCGGCGCCTTCCACATGATGCTCCAGGTATATTGGTGCTCGCGGCTCAAGTTCACGCTGCGGCCGCGCCGGCCGAGCCTCGGCGACCCGCAGCTGCGCAGCATGATGACACTGTTTTTGCCCTACGCCGCCGGGCTCTCGCTGAACCAGCTCAACCCCGTCATCAGCCGCATGCTCGGCTCGTTCCTCGACGGCGGCTCCATATCCGTGCTTACCTATGCTGACCGCGTGCTCCAGCTGCCGCTCGGCCTCTTCGTCATAGCTATTTCGCAGGCCGTACTGCCCGTGCTTTCGCGGCAGGACCCAAACGACACGGCATAATTCTGCGACTTTGTGCGCGGCGCTATGCACTTCAACCTGTTTGTTGTTCTTCCCGTCGCGGCCGGGCTCTGCATCGTCTCGCACGAGGTCGTCCACCTGCTCTTCTTCCGCGGCGCGTTTTCGGAATGGGCGTGGCACGCGACCGGAACGGCGCTATCGCTCTACGCTCTCGGCCTTCCAGGAATGGCGAGCAGCACCGTTATAATGCGCGCCATCTACGCGCGCCGCATGCCGCGCGCCGCCGTGCTCGTAACCGGTGTGACCGTCGCGGTCAACCTCGCCGCGAGCGTCGTTCTGATGAGATATTTTGCCTACGCAGGGCTCGCAGCTGCTTCTGCGGCGGCCTTCACTACCGCGAGTATATTCGCCGCCTTCAAGCTTTCGCGCAACATCGGCGAACGGCTGAAAATTTTCGAGTTTTCTTGGCTCTGGCGAGTGCTTCTTCCGCTCGCCGCCATGACGGCTGCCCTGCTTGCCTTCAAGCGTTTCCTTCCATATCCCGATGCGCTCGGCCTCGGCCTGCGGATTGCGTGGCTGTCGGCCGCGGCGGCAGGCGGCGGCGCGATATACGTGGTTGCAACGCTCGCGCTGCGTTGCCCAGAGTGGCAGTGGATTCGCGACGCGTTTAAAAAACGGGGCTGACGGGCCCCTTTCTGGTGTAAAATATCTTTGCGCGGCCTTTCTGCCGAAGTCCGCGGAATCTTTAATTGGGGGAGACGGCTGTGAAAAATACAAGATTGCTTTTCGCCGCCTTTGCGGCGCTATGCGTGCTTTTCGCCTCCGCCGCTTTTGCGCGCGAACGCGAACCGGGCGACGTGAACGCCTCAGAGCTGCTCGACGCGCGTCAGACTAGCGTCTGGGTCGAGGGCGAAAGGTTTGGCGAGATGGTGATAGGCGCGCGCGGCGTGCTCCAGATAATATACGTAGATAAGAAGCTCGCCGAGGCGCTGACGCTTGATTTCTCGATAAGCGACTGGGCGAAGCAGATGGCGCAGTACTACGGGAGCGACGCAGCGCGCGGCAAGGCGCTCTTCATAGCGCACGTCGAGACATACAAACCATGGAGCTTCAACCCGGCGCAGCTCTTCGTCGGCGGCTACCACGTTACCGAGGGCGACGTGCTCTCTCCGAGCATGACGAACCCCTTCGGCGAACTCGGCTCGGACCAGACGGGATATTTCGCATTCGTCGTGCCGGCGAAGGAACTTAAAAAAGGCAAGGAAATACCGATAGGATACGGAGATGACTCTGCATTATGGAAAGTACCGAAATAAAGGAGCCGGAACACACATATAAATGCGTCGAGTGCGGACTCGTTTTCAACAGCGAAACGCACGCCGAGAAATGCCCGCGCTGCCGCTGCCGCGTGCTGATACACGTAAAGGGTGAAAAACGCAGCGCCGCCTGCGCTTCGTGCTCGGGCGGAAACTGTTCTTGCTGCGGAGGCTGCTCGCACTGATGGGAGAAAAACACGACGGATTTGTAACGTTGGGAATAGAATCGAGCTGCGACGACACTGCGCTCGCCGTCACTGTGGACGGAAGCCGTGTCGCCGCGGACGCGATTTCTAGCCAGATAGACTCGCACAGCGTTTATGGAGGCGTTGTGCCGGAGCTAGCATCGCGTATGCACCAGGAGGCTATACTGCCGCTGCTCGCCAAGGTTCTCGGAGACGCCGGGATTTCCTCGCCGCGCGATGAAATCGGCCTGATAGCGGTAACGGCTGGG
>URAG01000097.1 GCA_900545755.1 uncultured Cloacibacillus sp.
AGGAGTTCGCGAACTTCGACGACGAGGGCGCCTTTGAGAGCCGCACGCTACTCTACCGCTGCATGCTCGACCTTAATCTTTACAAAGAGATACTCGACACGCTCGAAGCCGATCCTCTCGAGTCCGTTGTCGGCGAGCACGCGCGTGCGATAGCGCTTCTAGAGACAGGCGCGGAGCACGACGAGGTCTTCGACGCTATCAACTACGCGATATCGCTATCGCCCGACGTGCCATTCTTCGTTATAAACATTTGGGACATGCCTGAGAACGACGACGACGCGGACGAAGAAGAGATGGACGTGCTGAACGACGCGGCCTACCTCGCGGAGCCATGGTGCGCGACAGACAAGCGCCTCGCAGCGTTAAGCGCGCAGACCTTCCTTTTCGGCTATCTCACGAACAGGCTCGCCGACGAAAAAGAGATGAAGGTGCTCAAGGAGGGCTACGAGAACGCGGGACTTTCCGAGCGCGTCGAAGCCGTCAAGAAGCATCTTGAACAGATGGAGCAGGCGGGACGCGACCCAGAGGAGATAGACGCGGAGGCTCTCAGCGAAACGGCGAACATCCTCAGCGAACTCGGCGAGGAATAATAAATTACGAAAAAGAGCCGCCGTACAGTCGCGGTTCCAAACTTTAAGAGACAGCATAAATTGAACGCCCGCGCCTTGGATAAGGCAGCGGGCGCTCTTCTTTACTCCACAGCGTAAGCATCCTGCGCGCCGCTTATTTTTCGCGCGAATCCGCCCGGCACCTAAAGCGGCATATATCCTGCGTAACCGTCCCCATCGGGCAAAAGGCGCACCACGTTCTCGGACGATACAGCGCCATAACTATGAGCCCTATCAGCGCCGAGGTCAGCATCACGCTGTAAAGGCCAAAGCTGAATTGCGCCGCCCACTCCGGCGCGCCGCCTGCAGTATAAGCCCAGTTCCACGGCAGACGCAGGCTCCAGAATAGCTGCACAGTCTCGCTGAGGCCGCGCGCGCCGCCGGCGACGAGCCATGTCTGAAGGAGCATATTTCCGAACATCACGGCGAAGAACGCAAGGAAAATATAGCGGAACCTACGCGACGCCATCCATGCCGGCGTCGGTCTGTCGCGCGACAGTCCGACGCCGCGGCCCAGCAGGTCGAAAAGCTGGCCGCGCCCGCAAAGGTTGTTGCAGTAGAACTTGTTTCCGCCGAAAGCCGCTATCAAGAGCGGCAGCATGAAATCTATCATGCCGAGCCAAGCGAACAGGATATTGAAGAAGCCGAGCGCGAAATAAAGAAACGTCCAGAGCCATAGATAATCATACCAGCGTTTCGCCCTCATGCTTCGTCACTCTCCTTCAGCGCAATGCAGCCCGTTGGGCAGACCACGCAGCATCTGCCGCAGCCGACGCAACGCGAAGCGTCGACCCGCGCGTAGCATCCCCTAAAAATTTCTATAGCCTCTCTCGGACAGACCTTGCGGCACGCTCCGCAGGACGCGCAGCGCAAACTATCGACCGACGCGATTCTTTTCGACGGCATTGTATGCTTCCCCTTCCCCCGCACCTCTATTCGGCCCGGTCGAGCTACAGTCTAGCGCGCCGCATGCAAGAAAAAATGTGACGCAGTCACGTTAAAGGCAAAAAAATTCCGGCGACGTGTCCGGAGCATTTTCACTTTCCTATACGCTATATAAGCTTACGCAGCCTTTCGGGAGACTTGATCGTCACAACACCGCGCCGGAGCTCCACCAGCCCGTCATCGGAGAAGCGCTTCAGGCTGCGCGCGACGACCTCGCGTGCGGAGCTGGTGCTGCGCGCTATCTGCTCGTGCGTCATTCTAACTTCAGCGCATCCGGCGGCGTATTCGCTCATGAGGAACGCAGCAAGGCGGCTTGGGAAACCTTTGAAGAGAATCCTGCTCACTGAATCCATGACGGCGGAGAAGCGCTCGGCTATAATCTCGTACATGAAGCAGCGGACGTAGACATTCCGCTCTGCCAGCTCCGAAAATATCCCTACCGGAATCACGAGCATCTCGCATTCATCCTCCGCGACGATCAGTGTATCGAAAGATAAGCGGCTGACGGCGCAGGCCGCCGAGAACACACAGCTGTCGCCGCCGCGCAGACGGAAGAGCGTCACCTCGCGCCCCGCGTCTGAGAGCATGTAGGCGCGCATCCCGCCGCCAAGCAGCATAACCATACCGGGGCAGTCAGCCGCTCCGCCATGTATGAACCGCCCTTTCCAAACACGCCGGATAAAAGCGCCGCGCCGCACAAATTCTTTCTCTTCCGGCGCAAGCTCGTTCCAGTATGGGAGCTGCGGGAGGTAAGGCGCCGCGCTCGTTTTTGTCTTTTCAGCCATTTCGGACATACAAAAAGAGGGCGGCGCGCGCCCTCCTCCATCTGTGTTTAGTCGATGTTATAGTCAACGTCGCTCGGGTCGTAGACCCTGTAGACGAAACCGTTAACGCGGTCCCAGGCGTACTGGCCGTTCGACGCTGCCCTTGCAAAGCCGTCAAAGAACTGATAGCCCTCGGTGATCGCGCGCTCGCGGCGTACCCAGCCGTTGAAGACAGGGACGAAGGGCCAAGGTCCCTCGATGCGCGTCGTCTCCCACGCTCCGGGCATACCGGTCTCCGCTATGAGACGGTCAAGCGTCTCGCGGAATTGTGCTGGCATCGAGTCGATAAATATGAGCTTCGCGCGCGAGGTCGAGCCGAAGCGCGTCATCAGCCACGCGGCGGCGTACTTGCCGTCCGGCAGGTCGGTCAGCGCGGCGACCGCGTTGTAGAGCGCGTTGACTGCGACTATCTGGCGCGGCACGTAGCTGCCCGGCGATGTGAAGCCCTCTATCTGTTCCCAGTTAGCGGGGTCTCCGTCCGGGAACCATTTCTTCACGAGCGCGGCCCCAGCCGCGGCGCGCGTCTCGACGGACGGCGCGTTCATCGAAAGTTCGAAGAGCTCTGCGTCGCTTCCCGCGGGGGCGAGCAGCGCGATGCGCGTGTAGGCGGCCTCGCCCTCCTCCTTAATCTTCATACGGCTCTCCATCTCAGCGACGAAAGCGTCCCATTCGGCGTCAGCGGATGCCGCGCCGCATGAGAATACGGCGACGAGTGCCGCGGCGAGCGCGGCTATAATCTTTTTCATTACGTTCAACTCCCTTCCGCCGCCGCGAAAGTCCGGCGGCGCATATCTTTATCTACAGAATTATTTTATAACCGCCGCGGCACAAGTCAACGGCGCGGCATGGAGCCGTCGAAGGCGAATACGAGGACGGGCAGTCCCCCGAATATGAGGCAGGCTGTCCCCCAGAGCCAGAAGCTCTTGCCGAGCCGCTCCGCGACGCTGCCCCACATGTAAACCCAACAGAACATGAAAAGCGCAGCGAGGGCGCGCCCCGCGTAAAACTCAAGCGATGGCGCGTCGGCGGCTCCGATCATCCAGAACAGCGGCGCGGGCAGCGCCAGCCCGGCGGCGGTCCAGCGCGTAACTCCGGCGCAGTCGCATATCAGCATGAGGTTTCGGACCGGTACGACATAGTCGCGGTAACTCCCTATGCGGAATTTCTCCCCGACGCGGAACATCACGTAGGCGGCGAAGAGGTAGCACGCGGCGCAGATAGCGAGCGAAAGCAGCAACGCAGAAAACCCAAGCAGCGTAAGCACGCTATAGGCCAAGCTCCTTCATGCGTCCAAGCACTTCGCCGAGTTTACGTATATTCTCCCCGTAACCGGCCCAGTCTCCGCCGCGCTGCGCGCTCTGCGAAGCGTCGTAAAGCCGCTGCGCCTCATTTATGAGCGCCGTTATGTCAGAAGGCACCGCCGCCGGCGCAGGGCTCTGCGGCGCGGATGGCGCCGCGGCGGCCGTCGCCGGCCCTTCGTCCTTAAGATTGATTTTACGGTTCATCAGCTTGCTCAGGGCGCCGCTGAAATTCTCGGCCCATGCAACGCGCCCTCCGGTAGAGACTATAACGCGCTTGAGCTCCGGCAGCTCGCCGGTCTCCGCCTTGAGGTAGAGCGGCTGCACATAGAGCAGCGACTTACCTATAGGGATGACGAGCAGGTCGCCGCGTATGACGTCGGAGCCGCGCTGGCTCCAGAGCGAAAGCTGCGCGGAAATCTCGGGATTCTGGTCGATGAGCGCCTCGACCTGCGCCGGGCCGTAAATGAGTTTCTGCTTCGGGAATTCATATACGAGCAGCTCGCCATACCTGCCCGGGTCGCAGCGTCCCGCCATCCACCCGATGAGGTTGTCGCGGCCCAGCGGCATATATGGGACGATTATGGCGAACTCGGCCTCGTCCTCGCCCCAGAGGCGCATCGTGACGTAGTTCGGCTCGATGCGGCGCTCGCGTCCGTGCGGCGTGACCTCCCATACGTCCTCGCGGTTGTAGTAGGTGTTCGTGTCAGTCATGTGATAGGTGCAGTAGACGTCGGTCTGCACCTCGAAGAAGTCTTCCGGGTAGCGCGCGTGCGCCCAGAGTTTCTCCGACATCGCGCCCTTCTCGCGGAAGAGCTCAGGGAATATCTGCATCCACGAGCGGATCACGGGGTCCTTGTCGCCTACGGCGTAGAACTCCATGCGCCCCGTGTAGGCGTCGGCGACGGCCTTCACGCTGTTGCGCAGATAGTTGACGCCCGCGAAGTGCATGAGCGACCTGTCGGCGGTCGCGAAGGGCTTCGAATACGGGTAGCGGTCGGACCAGGTGAATGCGTCCTGCATCCACTTCACGCGGCCGTCGAGTATCACCGGATAGGTGTCGAGGTCGTAGATGAGGAACGGCGCGACTTTATGGAAGGCCAGCAGCACGTTCCTGTTGTAGAGCACACGGCTCTCCGGCGTCAGCGCGCCAGTGAATAGTATCTCCGTATCTCGGAAGCGCAGCGTGAAGAGCAGCCTGCGCCACATCGAGCCTATCGATACGCCGCCGTCCTCCGCGTAGACGGAGCGGACGTTCGAGTCGCCCATCGGGTAGTCGAACTCCTTGACGTTTGTCTTGACGAGCACGTATGAGTCCGGCGCGTCAGACGGGCCGAAATAGATCTCCGGCCTCGTCAGCGGAATGCCTATCTCCGACTTCACCGGGATGTCTTTCATGAAAAAGTGCGGCAGGCCGCCAGCGGCTATCTCGTTGACGGGGTTCATGACTACGCCGTAGCCGTGAGTAAATTCAAGGTGCGTGTTGACCCACGTCGGGTTCTGCAAGTGCGAGAGGTCAAGGCCGCGCACGCCGAGCATTATCTGGCGGCTCACGCCGTTTATGTCGTAGCGGTCGACGTAGACGTCGTTGAAATTATAGTAGGTGCGTATCGCCTGGAGCTGACGGTAGGTGCGCAGCAGCGGCGAGTAGTCCCACATGCGTATGTTGCGCACCGTGTCCTCGTCAGCGGCGAGCTCCCGCGGCGTGACTTCGCTCTCCGGCGAGAAGGCGACGGACTTCACATCGTTCAGGCCGAAGCCGCGCCGCGTATAATCGAGGTGATAACCGAGGAAGTTTTTTTCGCGTTCGTACTCGTTCGGCTTGACTATATACTGCTGCACTACGCCGGGGACGACGGTACGCGCCGCCCAGCCGACGACTATGAGCGCGCCGACGATGACGGCCGACAGCTTCCACATCGGCTTGAAGAAGTTAACGCAGAGCAGAACCGCCGCCGCAAACATAGCGAGGGCGAGAATAGAGAGCGCCGGAAGAACGACGCCCGCGTCGGTGTAGCCCGCGCCCCATACTACGCCTGTCGGCGAGAAGAGCAGCTCGTATCGGTCGAGCCAGTAGCCCGCGCCCCAGAGCGCGAGAATCAGCGAGCCGAGCAGCGTCAGGTGCAGCCGCGCCGCGGGGGCAGCGTAGGGCCGCCCGTTCTGGAAAGAGATGACTCGCGTCATAATGTAGACGGCGCACGAGCCGACGAGCGCTAGCATAAGCACGCCCTGCCCCCATGACTGGATGAATTTAACGAATGGCAGAGTAAAAACGTAAAAGCCTATGTCGATGCCGAAGAGCGGATCAGTCTCGCCGAATGGCACGGGATTGCGGAACTTCAGGAATTCACCCCACATCCCCATCGCAGCCAGCGCGTTCACGACGGCGACGACGAGCGCCGCAGCGAAGACGAGCTTCCCCATTTTGCGGAACTGCGGGTCCTCAACCGCTCCGCCGAGAAACGCTGTGCCGCGCCTCCACGCGACGCGCCAGTTGACGGCGTAAACCGCAAAGCCCGGGACAAGCGCCGCAGCGAAAAGCTCCCACTGCGCGAAAATGCGCCGCCAGAAGACGGAATCGTAGCCGTTAGCCTCGAACCAATAGAGATCGGTCAGAAAATTTGCAAGCCACGGCAGAATCATCGTGAAGAGTACGAAGAGCCCGCCGAGTACAAACCATATCTTCTTGATTTTGGGCAGCCTTACATTAGGCGCGCGGCGCTCCCCTTCGTCCCAGCCTTCGCCGTTGTCGCCGCGGCCGGGCGTCCACTCACGCCGCCCTCTGTTCATCATTTCCCGGAAAAGGTCGTTTATGTCCAAAGACAGCACTCCTCGCGCAAAATTTTTTTATTATATTTTTGACTAAAGAATCACGAATGTCCAGCGAAAAATGAAAAAATACGGCTATAATGCTGAATAATTTCGCATAATAAGT
>URAG01000098.1 GCA_900545755.1 uncultured Cloacibacillus sp.
CATCGCGTTCGAAGTCGCGCCCATGGCGAAGCCGACGAAGCCCGCAGTCATAACCGCCGCCTCGTAATCGCGCCCCATCACGTTGAATACGACGAAGTATGCGAACAGGTACATCATAGCCATCTGCGCGGCGAGCGTTGCGACGAGCGGGACGGCGAGGCCGACTAGCAGCCAGAGTTGAAGCCCAGCGAGCGCCATCGCGAGGAAAAGGCTCAGAGACATATTGCCGACGACTTCGACCTCCTCAAGCGGGAAATCGCGCTTCGCGGCGTCTATAATGTTGCGCACGACCGCCGCAGTAATCATCGCGCCGATGTAGCTCGGGAAGGTTATCCCAGTCGCCTCGGAGAGCAGAGAGCCTATAAAGCTTCCTATGCCGAGCGCTAACATCAGGAGCATAAAGCCGTGGACGAAACGTGCGCCGGAGGTGCGGAACGTGCCGTCGCCTTCATCGTCGGACAAAGCCGCCGCACGGCATCCGCACTTGAGCCTGTGCTTCTTGATCCTGCGCGCAGCCGTAGGGCCGCCCATTGCAGAACCAGCGACGAGGCCGAAAGTCGCGCAGGCGAGCCCCGCGACAGACGCGCCCGGAATGCCCATCCCTTCCATAACCTGACCGTAGGCCGCCGCCGTGCCAGGGCCGCCGATCATCGAAATCGAGCCGGCGCAGAGGCCGAGCCGCGGGTCCGCGCCGAGCGCCCCTACTATGAGCACGCCGAGCACGTTCTGCGAGCAGGTTATGACGACGGCGAGAATAAGGCACAGCAGGACGGACTTGCCGCCGCGCTTGAGCTGCTGGAGGCTCACCGTAAAACCGACCGTCGTGAAGAAGATGTTCATAAATACGACCTGGAGCGTGTCATCAAAAGAGATGAAAGCCGTTCCAGTCGCGTAAAGCGCAGTATTTACCGCCGCAAAGCAGACGCCGCCGACGAGCGGCTCTGGAATGCAGTATCTTTTGAAAACGGCCACCTTCTCGCAGAGAAAAGAGCCGAGCCAGTAGAGCGCCGCAGCTAGCGCGACGGCGTGGTACATGTTCATGTGGATTTCAAGCATATTCCGCCTCCTTAATTTTAAGCCCCGGCGCGGCGGGGCCGTATCGCCGCGGCAGCGCGCGGCTTCGGTTTATCTTTGCCCTATACTACTGATATAACATAAATAACAAAACTACAACTATTCTCATTATAGCCTTGATAGGGCTTACAAATCAATCAACTTCACGGAATTGCGCCATGTTTTTTAAATAAAACATTGGAAAATATATAAAAAAGCAAAAAATACTCTGCCGTTTTAGTCCGTTGCGCAACGCCGGCCTTCGGCACGGGGGCCGAAACGGCGCGGATATCTTTATGCCGCGGTATAGGTTTTTCACGCTGCGGCTTGGGAGCGGCCCGAGACTCCGCCGCGTATGTCCACGAAAGGCACGCGCGCAGAAATTCCGGCGCGGCGCGAATTTAATATTGTAGATTGCCGCGATGAATGATAGAATAAGCGTAGAGAATGTTACGTAAAATTACCGATGCTTATAACGGTAGTTTGGTGGAACGGAGGCGGCGCGGATGTCGAAGGAAGACAAGATTCGTTTTTCTTTCCTGCTGATAGTTACGATAATCGTCATGGCGATGAACATACAAGTCGTAACGACGACCCACCGCCGCAGCCTCACGATGCTCGACACGATGTTTGACGACTACCTCGTCTCTACGGCGAGAAGCTGGGCCGCCGCCCCTGCCGAAACAATGTAGAGACAGTCATTCGGCCTCCTTTCTTTCCCCTCCAGAGTTTCAATGCCGCAGCAAACCTGAAGGGACGATGCAGAGACCCCGCCCGCGCCGCTCAAGGGCGGGGTTTACTTATGCGCACGCCCACGCACTGCGCGCCATGACGCAAATAATATTTGACTTGGCGCTCGAAAGACCGGCCGTCAACAGAGCGGATATTTCAGCGCTGATGCGGTACTGTTTATATCAGATAAAACGGACGTGTAATGTGAGGCGTAGGCGCAATGTTTTCATGAACGATGATCGGTAGCCCCGGACTCGCGCGATTGCGCGATTGTCTTTAATAAAAAGGCAAGTTAAAGCACATTTATTTTGTCGCCGAGACAAAAGGCAGTATGTCGCCGCACAATATTTGTCCAATAGAATAGGCTGAAATCGATTGTGCGAAAAAGCCGTCCTATAAATTATCCAGAGGCCTAAAGAAATATGAACAGGCAAAGAATTCGGCGCGCAGATGAACAAGGCATGAAATAACCGCCGTGCCGCTGCGTGCAACCGCTTGACACATTTGCGCGCGGCGTGTATCTTACGGGTATAAAACCGCCCCGCAGGGCGGAGTGGATTTTTTGTATGAAAATACTTTTCGCCACATGACTGCCGGAGGGCCGTTGTGCGGCGTTTTTTTATGTTCGGCGATAAAAAAGGGGAGTATTCGGAGATGGATCAGACTTTCATGAAGGAGAGGGCCGTGCTGCCGCTCGTGCTTTCGATGGCGCTGCCGATGATGCTTTCGATGATGGTGCTTTCGCTTTACAACATCGTGGACAGCTATTTCGTCGCGAAGATAAGCGAGGAGGCTATGACGGCGCTGTCGCTCGTCTTTCCTATACAGAATTTCGTCGGCGCGATAACCATAGGCTTCGGCGTCGGAATCAACGCCGCCGTCTCGTTCCACCTCGGCGCTGAGGAATTCGACCGCGCGGACGCCGCGGCGACGCAGGGCGTCGTGCTGAGCGCCGTCCACGGAGTCTTGCTGACTGTCGCCTGCATCGCGGCGATGCCCTCGTTTCTCGGAATGTTCACGGACGACGCGGAAGTGGTGGGCCTCGGCCTGCGCTACTCAAACATTATTTTCTCCTTCTCCGTGATAATCGCGATAGGGCTAGCCTACGAGAAGATCTTTCAGTCTGTAGGGCGCATGGCTTCGACGATGTTCTGCATGATGTGCGGCTGCGTCGCGAACATCATCCTCGACCCGATTATGATTTTCGGCTTCGGCCCGGTGCCCGCGATGGGAATCGAAGGCGCGGCGTGGGCGACGGGCATAGGGCAGGTGCTGACGCTCGCGATGTATCTTCTGCTTGCGCGGCTGAACCCGCTGGCGGTGCATGTAACGGCGAAGTACACGCGCGTCACGCGCGGGACGGCGCGCCGCCTCTACTCCGTCGGCGTGCCTGCGGCGCTGAACCTCGCGCTGCCGTCGCTGCTCATTTCGTCGCTGAATATCATCCTCTCGCAGTATTCGCAGATTTACGTCGTCGTCCTCGGCGTTTACTATAAGTTGCAGACTTTCCTCTATCTCCCTGCCAACGGCATCGTGCAGGGCATGAGGCCGCTGGTCGGCTACAACTTCGGCGCACGGGAGTACGCGCGTGTCAGGAGTATATGCCTGACGGCCTTCGCGCTGGCGGCGGGAATAATGGCTGTCGGGACGCTGCTCTGCCAGACGGCGCCGGAGGCGCTGATAGGCCCGTTCACCAGAAACGCAGAGACGGTCCGCGCGGGCGCGCAGGCGCTGCGGGTCATCAGCTTCGGCTTCGTCGTCTCGACGGTTTCGGTTATCGCCTCCGGCGCGCTTGAAGGGCTAGGCATGGGCGCGCCGTCGTTCGTCATTTCGCTGCTGCGCTACGCAGTCATAACGATTCCAGCCGCTTTCGTCCTGAGCCGCTTCCTCGGGGCCGTCGGCGTCTGGCACGCCTTCTGGCTCGCAGAACTCTGCACCGCTGCGGCGGCGTATTTCATATACCGCCGCGAAACTGAGGGGCGGCGGTAAGGAGACGGCCGCTTCAAACGGTGATAAACACAATATGTCATCCCGGCAAGCCGTCGCGACCGATGCATCGCGGCGGGCGTTAGAGGTTTCGCCGTGCGTCCACTGCGCCCGCGCTTCTCCTGCGGACGCGGAATCCGGCGGCTTCAAATTCCGCCGCGCCGCGGTATTTATAACAGCTTAAATTGATAAAAGGGATAAAGCCGTTCCGTCACGCCGCGCTTGACGCGGCGGCTGTAAAGTAAAGCTGGCATACCGGCATATAACGGGCGGAAATCCCCGCTCATGCGGCAAGGCGGCCCCTTATGGAGCCGCCTTGCCTTGGAGGATTGAGTTGAGGTAGGTAGGTTGTTAGTCTGCCAGCACCGGGTCCCAGACCTGTTTGATGATGGTTTCCGTGTCTTTGCTCGGGTCGATCAGCCCGAATTTTTTGTAGTCGTTGATGGTGTCGCGGAGGGTCTGCTCCGTGAGTTCGTCGCTGATGCTGAAGTCGTAGGTCTTGAATATCTCAAGCACGAGGTCGTAGGGGCCGGAAGCCCAGTTGTTGGCCTGGAGGATTTTGACGGCTTCTTCGCGGTTGTTCATTATCCATTCGCTGGCCTTTTCGTGGGCGCGCGTAAGCTTCTTGACAGTTATCGGGTTCTTGTTGTAAAAGTCGAGGTGGACGGCGTGGATGCAGCAGGCTTCTTTCTGGAAGTCAGGGTCGAAGGTCAGCGAGCGGATTATGCGCAGCGTGCCGTTGTCGAGGAATTGCTTGGCGAACTGGTCTCCGAGGAGCGCCGCCGATATTTCGCCGTTCTGCATCGCAAGGACGGAGGCTCCGGCCTCGACTACCTTCCATTTGACTTTGCGCGGGTCTACGTTGTCCTTGTTGAGGAAGCGCATCGCTATGTTGTGGTCGGAGTTGCCTATTCCGTCCGGGATCGCTATGTATTTGCCTTCAAGGTCTTTCGTGCTCTTTATCGGGGAGTCGTTGAGCACATAGAGCGATTTGCAGCCGGTGTGTATGCCCGTCGTGAATTTCATGCGGACGCCGTTGACTGTCGGGACGAGCATCGTCGCTATGTGGTCTCCAGCCACGTCCACCTTGCCCGTGCCTATCGCGTCTGTCTGCGCGCTGCTGCCGCCCGCCATGCGTACTATCTTCGTCTTGAGCCCCTCGGCCTCATAGAAACCTTTCATCTGGGCTATTCCGAACGTCCCGAGGCAGAGGCCGCCGTTGTAGCCGACGATTATCTCCCTGCCGTAGGCTGGCTCCTTCTTCCACGCCTCTTCCTCGGCGGGGTCTCCCGCCGCCCATGCCGCCTGAGTCGTCGCCGCTATCAGGCAGCACAGAGCTACGCTCAAAAGTTTTCTCTTCACTGTGCATCTACTCCTTATTTTAGGAATTTACGCAAAAGGCTTGTGGGTTTTCCGCCGCAGCCTGATGTTTCGGTTTATTCCGCCTCTTCCTCCGCGCGGCCGAAGTCGAGCATTTCAAGGACGTGTTTGCGGTATTCCATGAATTTGTTGCTCGTTCGGTTGCGCGGGTATTCGAGGTCGATCTGCGCATGACGAGCGACGGGCAGGTCGTCCTGCGGCACGACTGGCGCGGCGGCTGGCAGGAGGGGATCAGCGAGCTGTCGATCCCCACGCGCGATGCGTTTCTCGCCGCGCCCCTTCTGGAAAGGTACACGCCCATGAGCTTCCGCGACCTGCTGCTCCTGATGGAGGAGTATCCGGATATCTGTATCGTCACCGACACCAAATTTACGGACGCCGAGGTCGTGACCGCGCAGTTCACCGCCATGCTGAACGACGCGCACGAGCTGGGGCTCTCGTATCTCTTTGACCGTATGGTCATTCAGGTCTATAGCCCGCTGATGTTCCGTGTGGTCGATCATCTCGGGCATTTCCCGCATTACATCTATACGTTCTACGCCGAGGGCTTCAACGGCACCGAGGAGGCCCTCCGCGAGCGGCTGACCTTCTGCCGGAAAAACGGCATCGAAGGCGTGACCATGTGGAGCTGGCTGTGGCGGCCGTCCTACGCCGTCATCGCGGAGAACAGCGGCGTGCGCTGCTATGTCCATACAGTAAACGACAGAGAAACGGCCGAAGCCCTGCTGCAAAGCGGAGTAAGCGCTGTTTACACCGACTATCTGGTGCTTCAT
>URAG01000099.1 GCA_900545755.1 uncultured Cloacibacillus sp.
GAGAGAAGCCGAGATTCATCATCACTGTGGCGTAGACCATCGCGTCGCGGTCGTCGTCGACGAGCGCCGGAATCTCTCGCGCCTCGACGACGGCGCGGATCTTGTCGAGAGCCTCGCGCAGCATATTGAGGTTCTCCATAGCCTCCTCGTAATCCATCGTCTCCCATACCGCAAGCTTGCCGTACGGGCTTTCTGGGTCGAGCGCGATCAGCTCTTTGCCTATTTCCGCTATTTCTTCGTTCGTCTCCGCCTCGTCGAGACGGTTGAGCAGTTCTTCTTTCGTCATATTCTATTATCCCCTCTGTATGGATTTTCCGTTTTATCACGGCGCGCGTCAGAGCGCCGGAACTATAAGAAGCATTATATTGGATTGGCAGTATCTCGTCATGTATGTGAACTTGCCGCTGCGTTCGGCACGCTGCACACCGTCCAGGACGGGGCCGAAAAGCCCAAGATCCGCCAGCAGCCTTGAGGCCGTTTCGTCCGTCGCACCGTCCTCAAGAGCGAAGATGAGCTGGCGGCAGAGACTTTCGTACTGAGACTCGCCGTCGGTAGACTTCAGTCCCGCCTCAGTTTCTACGCTGAAAGAGAGCGCTATGTAGTTCAAGTTTTCGTCGCCCGGCTCCACGTAAAGATAAAGAAAAATTTCAGGGCTGTACTCGGCCGCGTAATTGCCGTCGGGAGTCCGCATGATGCTGTGCTTGATGCGTTCGGGGGAGAAGCCCCATTTGACACGTTCGAAGGCTATTCCCATGTGTGCGATGAATACCGGGACGCTCATTCCAAGACTCGCCGCATCCGCGGCGCGTACCGGCATCAAAAACATAATAGCGGCGAGCAGGGCGATTATCTTCGTCGTCATAACAGCAACCTCCCGACGCCGCGCACATGGCGCGACAGGCTGATTATAGCAAATTTACGGCGCGGACGGCCCATCCAACGTAAAAGGGAACGCGGTCAAGGGTAAAAAACGGGTAAATTTTCGCGGCGCTTGCTAAATCTTCCCGCTATGCTATGCTTATTGCGGAAATGCAGCGCGCGCCGCTCTGGCCGGCGCGCAGTAAAAGTTGAAAATTCTTAGGGGGAAAATCTTTATGATAGTAAAACTCGTCAATGCCGATGGACAGCTCCGCACGGCGAAGGTCGGCTTCAGCTGGACGACATTTTTCTTCGGCTTCCTCGTGCCGATATTCCGCGGCGACGCGAAGTGGGCCGTCATCATGTTCATCGCGAGTATCTTCACCCTCTTCCTCGCGCAGATAGTCTTGAGCTTCACCTACAACGGTACCTATGTCCGCGAGCTCCTGAACAAGGGTTACCGCCCGGAGGACGAATACTCGCGCGCGGTGCTCGTAGCCAAAGGCTATATCGCCGGCTGAAACTTACGGAAAAACGCGGAAATCCCTCGCGCGCTGCTGCGCGGGGGATTTTTTGTATTTTCCCAAGTTGTTCAACAAATTTGTCTGTTGGACAAGACTACCGTACGTAATATAATCGTCGCGTAACATCAAAACTTTCAAGTAAGAAAAGCCAAACGAACGATGGAGGGAAGAACGATGATGAACTTCCACAGGATGATAAACTGCATAGACGCGCATACGATGGGCGAACCTTTTCGCGTCGTAGTCTCAGGCGTGCCTCCGCTCGCGGGCGCGACGATTCTCGACAAGCGCGCCTGCTTCGCGGAGCGTTACGACGGTATACGCCGGATGCTGATGATGGAGCCGCGCGGACACTCAGACATGTACGGCGGCCTGCTGCTGCCGCCCGTGACGGAGGACGGCGACTTCGGCGTGCTCTTCATGCACAACGAGGGGATGGGCACGATGTGCGGCCACGGCTGCATCGCCGTCGCGACTGTTGTTTTCGAGACTGGGATGATGGAAGCGCGCGATGGCGAAAACGTGCTGAAACTCGATACGCCCGCGGGGCGCATAACGGCATACGCGGAGGTGCGGAACGGCCGCGTGAAGCGCGTATCGTTCGAGAACGTCCCGACCTTCATCTATATGGAGGACATTTCGCTCGAACTCGACGGAATAGGCGAGGTGCGCGGCGACATAGTCTACGGTGGCGACTTCTACGTCTTCGCAGACGTTTCGCAGCTCGGCCTGGAGCTTGTGCCGGAGAACGCGCGCGAGCTCGCCGCCCGCGCCATGGAGCTAAAGTACAAGGCGCTCGAAAAGTACGAGGTCGTCCACCCCGCTGAGCCTAAGCTGCGCGGCATCTACGGCACGCTTCTGACCACCGCGCCGGAGATCTGCGGCGATACGGTGCGCTCACGCAACGTCTGCGTATTCGCGAACGGCGAGATAGACCGCTCGCCCTGCGGCACCGGAACGTCGGCGCGGCTTACGCAGCTATACATGAAGGGCGTGATCCGCCCGGATATGAAACTCGAACACCACAGCATAATCGACACCGTATTCGAGGCCGAGGCGGTGCGCGAGACGGAGGTCGCAGGGCGGCGCGCCATCGTGCCGCGCGTATCGGGCAGCGCGTACATCACGGCCTTCAGCAATTTCGTACTCGACGAGGACGACCCGCTTCCGAACGGGTTCCGTCTCTAAAAACAAAAATTTTGAGGAGGGAGCGCGATGACTTACCGCTCTAAGGAGCTTGGGCTTTTTTCAGGAAAGGGCACTTCGTCGCGAAGGGCCATCTACAAAGGTTGCGGCTACGACGACGACGATCTCAGCCGCCCGCTCATAGGAATCGTGAACACGGCGAACGACGCCGGGCTTGGCCACGCGCATCTGGACCGCCTCGCGAAGCGCGTGCGCGCCGGAATTTTGCAGGCCGGAGGCACGCCGTTTGAGTTCGGCACCATCGCGACATGCGGGGCGGTGCCGATAGGGATGCCGCACTTCCGCTTCGAGCTCGTCATACGCGACGTGATAGCCAGCTCCGTCGAGATAATGACCGGCGTGCAGCTTCTAGACGGCCTCGTGCTGCTCGCGTCGTGCGACAGCATCATCCCCGGCGTGCTCATCGGCGCGATACGGGCCGACGTACCTGCGATAATAATCACCGGCGGCTCGCAGGAGGTTTGCAAGATAAAGGGGCGCAACTCCGTCATGAGCGAGCTCGACCAGCTCGTATTCGGCGCGGACTACGCAAGCGAGGAAGCCCGCGAAAAAATACGCTACCTTGAAGACCACGTCTGCCCCGGCCCGGGCGCATGCTCGCTGATGGGCACGGCGAGCACGATGCAGATACTTATGGAGGGCATCGGCATGGCTCTGCCCGGTTCGTCCACCGTGCCGGCCGTCTACGCAGAGAAGGAGCGCTACGCGACGCAGACGGGGCGGCGTATCGTGGAGCTCGTCAAGCAGAACGTCAAGCCGAAGGACATTCTGACGCGCGAGGCGCTCTTGAACGGGGTAATCCTCACGCTTGCGATAGCCGGCTCGACGAACGCCGTGCTGCACCTTTTGAGCTTCGCGCGCGAGGTAGGCGTCAAGCTGACGCTTGACGATTTCGACCGTCTCTCGGAGGCCGTGCCGGTAATCAGCCGCGTCATCCCGACTGGCAAGGCCAGCGTCGTGGACCTTTACCACGCGGGCGGAGTCCCCGCCGTCATCGGCGAGATGAAGGATTTCCTATATAAAGACTGCGTTACGGTCTCGGGCCGCACGATAGGCGAAATCGCGGCGGTAGGAAGATCGCTCGACCACGAGGTGCTGACGACGGCCGACAAGCCCGTTTTCAAAAACGGCGGAATAGTCGTAATCCGCGGCAACCTTTCGCCGAACGGCGCTATCTGCCGCACGACGACGATTTCGGAAAAGTCGCGTAAATTCGAGGGCCCCGCGCGCGTCTTCCACTCCGACGAAGAGGCGCACGCCGCCGTCGTATCCGGCAAGATTAAGAAAGGCGACGTCGTCGTCATACGCTATGAAGGACCGCGCGGCGCGCCCGGAATGCGCGAGATGATGATGACGACTGACGCGCTCGTTGGCCTCGGCATGGGGCAGGAGGTCTTCGTGCTTACCGACGGACGGTTCTCGGGCTTCACGGAAGGTGCGGCCATCGGCCACATCTCGCCC
The DNA here is from genome assembly GCA_900545755.1 of uncultured Cloacibacillus sp. Lineage (GTDB taxonomy): Bacteria > Synergistota > Synergistia > Synergistales > Synergistaceae > Caccocola. The sequence goes on from URAG01000099.1 coordinate 4,050, forward strand.
GAAGCCGCAGTAGGCGGCGTAATTGCTGTCGTTGAGGACGGCGACACGATAAAGATAGATATCGACGCGCGCTCGGCAAATCTCTGCGTGGCGGACGAGGTAATCAAGGAAAGGCTTGCGCAGTGGCGGCCGCCGCTCAAGAAGTCGCGCGGCATACTTGGAATCTACGCTAAGACGGCGTTGCAGGCCCACCTCGGCGGAATGATAGACGACGAAGTGACTGACGTCGGGCAGGTTTTGGGAAGATAGCTGAAAGTTAGGAAAGCCGTAAAAAAGTTTAAGCCCCCGCGCCGCGGGGGCTTTTGTCTCACTTCGAAGCCAAAGCTCTTATCGATTCAACGGTGTAATCGATCTCGTCCTCGGTTGTGTAGTAACCGGGCGAGAGCCTCAGCGCTCCTTCGGGGAAGGTCCCGAGCGTCCTGTGCGCCAGCGGCGCGCAGTGCAGTCCTGGCCGTCCCTCTATCCCGTACGTCATACTCAGGTCGTTCGCGAACTCGCCGTTGTCCTTGCCGTCGACGTTGAAGGCGTAGACCGGAAGGCGAGGAGCTTCGCCGTGTGTCGAGCCGAGCAGCCGCAGCCCCTTTATCGAGAGCAGACCCTCTTCGAGCCGCGCTCCGAGCTTTTCTTCCTGCTCGCGTATCGCCGCAAGCCCCGTTCCCTCTATCCAGTCGAGCGCCGCGTCGAGTCCCGCGAAGCCGGGCAGGTTCATCGTTCCAGCTTCGAATTTGTCGGGCATCACCTCAGGCTGCGTCTCCTCGTGCGAGAGGCTTCCTGTGCCGCCGACGATAAAAGGCCTGCAAACTTCAGCGAACTCCGGCTTCCAGACGATGCCGCCCGTACCCTGCGGGCCGAAGAGCCCCTTGTGCCCCGTGAAGCAGAGGGCGGCCAGGCCGAGCGCCGATACGTTTATCGGAAGTATGCCTCCCGTCTGCGCGCAGTCGACGACGAGCGGAATGCCGCGCTTGGCGCAAATTTCGGCGATTTCCTCAATCGGCTGGATTGAACCGCAGACGTTGCTGCAATGCGACACTATCGCGAGGTCGGTATGCTCGAGCGCCGCTTCGGAAAATTTATTCGGGTCGACATATCCGCGCAGGCTCGCCTGGATGACTTCAACTTCGACGCCGTTCTGCTGCGCCTCACGCAGCGGGCGGATGACGGAGTTGTGCTCCATCGAGGTCGTTACGACGCGCATGCCGCTTTTGACGAAACCCTTTATCACAATGTTGAGCGAGTGAGTGACGTTCGACGTGAGCGTCACGTATTTCGGGTTCGCCTTCGCGTATCCGCCGAATAGCTTCGCGGCCTTCATTCGCGCCGTAAAGAGTATATCGAGACTCTTTATGTCACGCTCGGAAGCCGAGCCGCGCGAGGCGTTCGCGCCGTCCTGCGTCATAAAGGCGTAGACGGCATCTGGAACCTCAGGCGGCTTAGGCCACGTCGTGGCCGCGTTGTTCATGTAGACCTTGCGCATGGCTTACTTAGCCGTGGACGATTGCTTTGTCTGCGCTCATGAGCGAGCCGGCGATTTCAAACATGTTCGAGATAACGCCGACCTTGATTTTGTCAGTGATTCCAAAGTGGTTCGTGCAGGTGCCGCAGACGAGTATCTTCGTGCCGCGCGCCTCGATTTCCTTGAGCGTGTCGAAGGTCGACGACTCCGGCAGCGCGAGCTTGACCCCGGCGTTCATCAGAGCGATCGACGCGGGCGGTTCGTCGGACTTAGCTATCGTACCAAGATAGGCCTTGATGAGGACTTCGCCTAAGCCGTCCGACTCAGCGCCGAGTGTGTTGGAGGCGAAGA
>URAG01000100.1 GCA_900545755.1 uncultured Cloacibacillus sp.
GCGTCTACGACATTCGATAATCCCTTCAAAAATGCGGTGGAGACTCGCTTCTGAGCCTCCGCCGCGCTTTATTTCTGCGGATCTACCATGGTCAGGGAGATCCGCTTGCGGGCAAGGTCCACCTCCAAAACCTTGACTTTGACAATATCCCCCACCTTCAGCACTTCGCCGGGGTGCTTAATGAACTTATCGCTGATCTGCGAAACATGCACAAGACCGTCCTGGTGTACACCCAGATCGACGAATGCGCCGAAGTCGGCGATTCTGACTACCTTCACAGGAACCTCGGCATCCTTCTGGTACTTCTCGGCGGCGTTCTTCCACGGATCGTGGAGCTGCTTGTAACCGAGGCTGATGCGCTTGCGGTCCTTGTCTACGTCTATGATGGAGACTTCAACCTTCTGGCCCTTCTTGAGCACCTCTTTCGGGTGCTTGATGCGGGTCCAGCTGAGGTCGCCGATGTGGATGAGTCCTTCCACGCCGGGCTCTATTTCAACAAAAGCTCCGAAGTCGGTCAGGTTGGTGACGGTGCCTTCCGTCGTCTTTCCGGGCGTCCAGCGCTCGGCGACGGTGTTCCACGGATCGTCGAGGGTCTGGCGGATCGAGAGGGAGATGCGGTTGTTCTCCGTATCGATTCCGATGACCTTAACCTTCACATGGTCGCCCTTGGCCACGATGTCTTTGGCCTTGGCGTTGCGCTGCCACGCGAGCTCGCTGATGTGGACGAGCCCTTCCATGGCACCGAGGTTGACGAAAACGCCGAAGGAAGTGATGCTGCTGACGTCGCCCTCAAGGATGTCGCCTTCGTGGACCTGCTCGTAGAAGGCCTGGCGAGTCTTTGAGAGTTCTTCTTCGATGAGGCTGCGGCGCGAGAATACGAGGCGGCGCTTTCTGCGGTCCTTCTCGATGAGCTTGACGGGGAATTCCTGTCCAACAAGGTTGCCGGGGTTGACTCCACGGCCTTCCTGCGTAAGATGCGAGATGGGAATGAAGCCCTCGATGCCGCAGCAGTTTACGATAAGGCCGCCTTTCACCTTGCGAAGGCCCTTGACGTTGATCGTCTCGTTCTTCTCCGCCTCTTCCTCGAGCTTGTTCCAGCGCTCGTCGAACTCGCAGCGCCAGCGCGAAAGGCTGAGCTGCGCATCCTCGCCCTGATTGATGTTCGTTATCTGGACGCGGACTTTAGCGCCGTTCTCCGGCTCGGGAGTCTCCTCCACGAGCACGCGATGTGTCCACTCCTTACGCGGAAGGAATCCCTCGCATTTGTAGCCCACGTCTACGAGCCAGCCGTCCTCCTGTGTATCGACGATTGTCCCCTCGACGATCTTGCCGCGGTGGAAATCGCCCATCACATCGTACTGCTGCATCATTTCTTCCATTGTTTCTTCTTTTTCCTGCGTTTCGATTACGTCTTCGTTGTGAAGCTCGTCAACCATACCCAACATCCTCCTGCTTACATCTTCTCTAATTTTTGAACAAGTTCTTTTATCAGCCAGTCAGGCGTGCTGCCGCCTGCGGCTATTCCTACGCTTCTCTTATTTTCCAGCCACCTCCCGTCCAACTCGCCAGCGTGCTCTATCCAGAGCGACGGCACTCCCGAAAGGGAGGCTATCTCGGCGAGCTTGCGCGTATTTGCGCTGTTTTTGCCTCCTAGGACTATTATTCCGTCTGCTTCCTGCGCAAGCCGACAGACGGACTGCTGGCGAGCCAGCGTAGCCCGGCAAATAGTATTATAAACCTTCAGTTCGGGAGATACCGGTACGAAAGCGCCCACGAGCGCTGAGAACGTCTCGACGCGCTGCGTCGTCTGGCTCAGCAGGCCGCACCGCCTGCCTTTCAGCCCCGGCGGTATGTCGTCCGCCGACGCGAGAACGTGTACCTCCCCCGACGCATACCCCATAATTCCCTGAACTTCAGGATGCGCCGCATTACCTAATATTATCACGATATAGCCTTCTTGTGACAGTGATTTCGCCTTTTCCTGCGCTGTTTTTACGAATGGGCACGTGCCGTCGACCATTTTCGAGCTTTTGCGCCGCAGAGCCTCGAGCACCTCGGGGCGCACGCCGTGCGCTCTCACGAAGGACACTGCGCCGTCCGGCACGTCTTCCGGTTTCTCCACAACGACGCGCCCCATTGCCGAGAGCCGCGCAATCTCCTGCGGATTGTGTATTGGGCTGCCGAGCGCGTATACGGCGGGCGATTTGCGCAGCTCATCCTCGAGCGTCGTTATCGCGCGCTTGACGCCGAAACAGAGCCCCGTCGGGTCGGCCGTTATGACTTTCATTGCGCTCGCTCCCCGTTCAGGTGCGCGAGACAGAGCGGCACGGCGCGGCGCAGGACCTCGCTCTTCGAGATCTCGTCGAAGTCGAACCACACGGCCGGCTCGAAGTGCTTGAACCACGTCGTCTGGCGGCGCGAGAAGGCTTTCGTCGAACGTATGTCGCCCTCGATGGCGTCTAGGAACGTGCAGCGCCCCGCAAGGTAGTCCACGAGCTCGCGGTAGCCGAAGCCCTGGAGCGCCGGAAGCGACGGGGAGTAGCCGTTGTCGAGCAGCCACTTGACTTCCTCAGGATAGCCGCTAGCGAACTGTTCCTTGACGCGGCGTTCGATATTCTGATATAGGTTTGCGCGCAGCCGCGTGAGGCCGATATAGAAGATATCATAGGGGGATTCCATTTTTTGCTGTTCTTTGTACCACCAGCTCGCGTTGCGTCCAGTTATTCTGAAAATCTCAAGCGCGCGCATCGTGCGCACTGGGTCGTTCGGATGTATCCGTGCGCCGGCCTCAGGGTCTATCTCTAAAAGTTCGTCGTGGAGCGCCGCAAGGCCGCGCTCTTCTATCTCCGCAGCGAGCTGCGCGCGCACGGCCTCATCCTTAGGAAGGTCCTCGGAAAGAGCGCCGGAAAGAGCGCGGTAATAAAACGGCGTGCCGCCGATGAGCAGAGGCACGCGCCCGCGCGCGATAATGCGCCGCGCCGCATCGTCCGCGTCCTGAGCGAAGTCGGCGGCGGAATAAATTTCGTCCGGGTCGGCTATGTCTATAAGGTGATGGATGATTTCGCGGCGCACCTCGCGGGATACCTTGTCAGTACCTACGTCGAGATAGCGGTAGACTTGCCGCGAGTCGACCGATATAACTTCTGCGTTCAGCTCCTTCGCGAGCGAAAGGCTGAACTCCGTCTTGCCGACGGCAGTCGGCCCAATTATCGCGATTACCGGAATTTTTTCTTTCGTCATCTTTCAAACCATTCCCGAAGTTTTTTATTCTCTATTATAAAGACCGTCGGCCTTCCGTGCGGGCATGTGTACGGCGTTTCGCAGCGTTCGAGGCGCGCGAGCAGTTCCGCGGCCTCCTCGGGCTCGAAGCGCCGCCCGAGCTTCACGGCGTCGCGGCAGGCGAGGCGCGCCATACGCCACCAGACCTCGCGGTCGCGCTTCGCCGCGTCGCGCTCAGTCTCTATTCCGCGCAGCGCCGAGCGCAGCATGTCGACCGGCGAAAGGTGCCCCTTGCCGCGTATAGCTGGCACGGCGGTCACCATTCCGTCGACCGTCTCGAAGCCCAGCGCCGCGAGCTCCTTTTCGTAAAGCGCAGCCTCCGGACGCACCGCGGCGGGAATCTCCATCGGCAGCGTCAGCCTCTGCGTCGCGACATTGTCCTTGAAGCTCTCGCATATTTCCTCGAAAAGTATGCGCTCGTGCGCCGCGTGCGGGTCCATTATCGCAAGCGCCTCCGGGAAGTCGAAAATAAGGAATCCGTCGGCGCTTTGCCCGACGTATCTTTTTGTCTGAATCTGCGGAATTTCCGCAAGCTGTTCGTCGTTTTCCGCGGGGAAGAATACGCTCTCGACAGGCGAGGCGACGCGGGCCGCGTACGACGGCGCGGCCTTCTTCGAGATTAAGTTCCACGGCTGCGCGCCGGAGGGGTAAAACGAGACCGGCGGCTGCACCGGCGGTTCAAACGACGGCGCGGGTGCGCCGGGCAAAGGCGCAGGCTGAGGCGCGGCGCCGCCCGAGGTTATCGAATGGCGCTGCGCGTAGACGGCCCGCGCGTTGTCGTAGACGATTTTGAAGATGTCCTGGCTTCTGCGGAAGCGTATCTCTTCCTTCGTCGGGTGGATGTTTACGTCGACGTCGTGCGGCGGCAGGTCTATCATCACGGCCCACTCCCCGTAGGCCGCACCCTCCGCCGCCGTCAGCGCCGCGCGCACCGCGGAATCCTGCACGCGCCGCCCGTTGACGAAGAGCATCACGACGACGCGCCGCGAGTCGGGAATCGGGTTCCACCAGAGGCGCGCCGAGACTGCCCCCTGCGCCGAAGCGGAATAGAAAATCTTCGTCTGCTTCCCCCAGCGGCGCTCAATGCACTCGGCGATCGACGCGGCGGCGGAATATTCGAGAATTTTTCGCCCCTCCTCCTGCACGCGGAAGGAGACCTCGGGGTGTATAAGGGCGTAGTCGTTGACTATCTGAATGATGCGGCGCAGCTCCGCCGATGAGCTTTTTAGAAATTTGCGCCGCGCCGGAAGGTTGAAGAAAAGGTCGTCTATCTGTATCCGCGTGCCTGGCTTTGCCGGCGTCTCCGAATGCAGAGTGATGTGCCCCGCCTCGCAGCGAAGCAGGCCGCCGCTGTCCGCCCCGGCCGCGCGGCTGCGTATCTCCATGCGCGAGACCGCGGCGACGCTCGCGAGCGCCTCGCCGCGATAGCCGAGCGTCGCGATATTCTCAAGGTCTTCGATCGTGCTTATCTTGCTCGTCGCGTAACGTTCGACGGCGAGCGGGAGCTCGGCAAAGGCGATGCCGCAGCCGTCGTCCGTGACGCGCAGATAGGTCAGCCCGCCGTTTTGCAGCTCGACGGTGACGTTCCTCGCGCCCGCGTCGATGGCGTTTTCCAAAAGCTCCTTGACAACGCTCGCGGGACGCTCGACGACCTCGCCGGCGGCAATGAGATTGGCGATATGGGGGGATAGCTGTTCGATGTGCGGCATGGTATTCTCCTTATCCGACGATGGCCCAGAGAGCCAGCGCGTTGACGGTCGCGTGGAGCAGGATGGACGTCCAGAGCGTGCCGGAGTGGTCGAACGCCCACGCGAAGACGAGGCCGGGCACGAGGTATTGCAGCATGAGGATGAGATAGCTCCAGTCCCACGAGGAGAGAGCGAAGGTCCACACGTGCATGAACGCGAAGAGCACGCAGGAGATGACGTAGGCGGCGACGCGGCTCTTTTCCTTCAGGCAGCCGAACACGAGACCGCGGAAAAGGACCTCCTCGACAAAGGGGGCGAGAAAGACGATGATGAGCGCCGTCAGGCGCGGCGCGGCGTTGATGGACGCGGCGATGGTCATGTCGTTGAGGTTGGTGCGGCTGTTGAAGAGCACGTTTGCCACGCGGTAGAAGAGCTCGTTCGCGCCGTAAAAGACCAGAAGGCCCATGCAGAACGTCGTCATCGCGCGGCTCACGCCGCCGAGGAAGCGGCTCGTCGTGTGCGCGAGGAACGAGTGAAAGAGCAGCAGCACGATGGCGAAGAGCACATAGTAGTAGATGATGTTCGCCAGCGAGTCGCTGATCTTCGTGTCGAGCAGGACCTCAACAATGCCAAAGAGCTTGTTGGCCAGCAGCGGCAGCACGAGCAGATAGACGATAAAGAAGATCGTCCCCGCAACGCGCTCTGTCTGGTTCATGTGGGAGGTAACGGCTTTTTTTGCCATGTGGATGGACCCTTTCTGTCTGTTTCGGGGTTA
>URAG01000101.1 GCA_900545755.1 uncultured Cloacibacillus sp.
GTACGCGGGCTTCGCGCGCACGATAGACGACAGGATATCGTGCTGCTGCCTGAGCTGCTACCCGGATGTGACGGACGAGAGCTGCTGCTGCAAATGGGAGTTCACGCTGAAGCGCGGGGAAGAAACCGTGAGCGCAGCAGATTAAAACAAACGACAAAGATCTCGCGGCCGCGGCATCATAGGCGGGCAAAACGCCCCGCCTAACGCCGGCGTCTCCGGCGTTTGCCGCGAGAGCTCCCCGCGGTGGCGTACAGATTCTGTCTGTGCTTTTGCCGGCGCGCGGATAGAATTGCCGCCGCTCCGTCTATTTATCGGAGCGGCGGCGAAGTTTAGCGCGCGGCGCAAGCCTGCGGAGCGCGCGGCGATTTACGGATTTTTCGGCGGGTTTAAGGAGTTTTCTTCAATTCATGAAAGCTTCCATAAAGCCGCGGCGTTTTCAGGATTCCGCGGACTTTTTCTCAGTTTTAGGGCTGCGGGTCGTTTTCGTGCTCTTCGGCGTATTTGTAGGCGGCCTTCATCATACGCTTGTATATCGCAGAGCAGTAGAGCGCGCCCATCGGGTTGTGCGCAAGGACTCGGTCCTTCGCGGCGACGGGGACGACGGGAGCCTTTGAATATTTTATGAAAAGCGCGTCGTGGCCGACGCAGAGGCCGAGCAGAAGGTTGAGGTCGGTCTTCGCCTCGGCGAGCACGGCGGCCTGCTCTATCGGGTTGCAGGATATGCTTCCTATGCGTTCGCTCTCCATCGCTCCCATCTCGGACTTCGGCACTCCGCAGACTTTGCAGTTGACGGTAGCGATTTCGAAATATTTCTCTAGTATCGCGCCGAGCTTCGCCGCCTCTTCGGAGAAGGCCGCGCAGAAGGCTATGCCGAGTTTCTTGTAGCCCATCTTCTGCGAGAAAATTATTATCTCCTGTATGCGGTTCGCCTCGCCGTAGTATTCCGCCTCGACCTCGGAGGCCGCGCGCATCATGCGGCGGTCAGTCTCGTCGGCGTATAGCGTCGCGGCGTCGCAAGCAGTGCAGGCCATGCCGCTGCCGCAGGGCTTTTCAGTACATTTGTCGCATCTCATTACCATTCGCCTCTTTCATATTTTTTCATGTCGTCCGGCAGCGGCGCCTCTATCCTCGCGCCGCGCAGCTCTGCCGGCAGCGCCGCGTCGTCGGGGAATATCACAAGCCGCGCGTGGAGCAGCGGGCGCTTCCCCATCTTGCCGCCGTATTTCGCGTCGCCGGCTATCGGATGTCCAATCGCGGCGAGGTGCGCACGAGCCTGGTGCGGGCGCCCCGTCACGAGCTCTGCTTCGACGACGCTCCGGCTTCCAGCGACTGCGATCCTCCTGTAAAGCGTGAGCGCGCGTTGTCCGCCGTCGTCGGGGCGTACGGTGTTAGTGCGCGCGTCCTTCAACAGCGGCAGGGCGATTTCCCCTTTTTCCGGCGCGACGCCCTCGACGACGGCCCTGTATATTTTTTTAATTTTTCGTTCGCGCACGAGCTCGGCGAGAATCCGCTGCGCCTGTCCCGTGAGCGCTATTATCACCGCGCCGGATGTGTTTCTGTCCAGGCGCTGCACCGTCGCGGGGCGGTAGTCGTTACGCCCCCAGCGCAGCTCGGAGAGAGCGCGCGTAATCAGAGAGTCGCCGCCGCGTTCGTCTGGCTGGGTCAGAAGCCCTGCGGGCTTGTTGACTATCCATGCGAAGCCGTCTTTGTAGAGCGTTTCGAGCGGCTTTACACGCAGAAGTTCGCGCGTGGGCGCGGCTGCCGCTTTCGCTCCGTCTTCCCACGGCACGGTAAGCCTCTGCCCTTCGACGAGGCGTGTTTCCCCCTTCGTGCGCCTGCCGTCGAGGCGCACTTCGCCGGTGCGTATCGACTTCATTATCGCGCCAAGCGGGACGCCGGGCCAGAGCGTCCGCAGCACGCGGTCCACCCTGCGCCCGTCGTTGTCGGCTGAGATTACGAGCTCGCGCGCCATTCTATTTTTTCCAGAAACGGCGCTGCGTCGAGTTGTTCCACGCCGAGATCGGCTGCTCGTCAGTGAGGTTCTTTACGGAGTCCTTCCAGCAGAACATCCTGAAGTCCAGTTCGTCCGCCGACGATACGATAAGAGCCTCGGGCGTCGCTGGGACGACCGGCGAGCCGAACTCGCGCTGTCCGTGGTGGCTCAGCAGTATGTGCGAGAGGTGCGTCCGCAGCTTTTCCGACAGGCCGAACTGAGCGGCGAGCTCCGAGAAGCGCAGATAGCCCTGCGCAACGTGGTCGAGCAGCGCGCCCTCGACGGTAATCTCAGGCACAGGGGCCATGCGGTATGACTCGAGCTTGCCGATATCGTGCAGCAGGGCGCCCGCGATTACTATCTCCTTGTCCACGTCGTAGCCGGATGCCGCCATAGACTCCGCCATCGCCTTCGCGCAGGCAGCGACGGAGACGGTGTGCTCCAGCAGGCCGTTTGCGTAGGCGTGATGGTGGCTGACCGCGGCGGGCCAATCGCGGAAGCGCGTCCAGCGGTCGCCGTCGAAGACGAAGCGCAGGAACTTCCCCGCCTCGCCCTGGCACTCTCCGACGAGCGCCTCGAAGCGCGCAGCGAGCTCGCCGACCGGTACCGGCGAGTGCGGCAGATAGCCAGCGGGCGGATATTTTTCCTGATTTAGCAGAGTTATCTTGTTGAAGTTGAACTGGAGCAGGCCGCGGTACTCGGCGACCTTGCCGTTGACACCAACGGTGCGTCCAGTGATCTGGACTATACGCTCGGGCGGCAGCTTGTCGTCGTCGCTTTGCGGCGCGGCTTCGGATTTGTCGAGCCACTGCGCGTCCGACCAGACTTTCGCCTCTACGGTGCCGAGCCCGTCAGTCGCCGTCACGTCGTAGTAAGGTTTTCCGTTTTTATCGCTTTTCTGTGAAATATAGCTTATGACGAATATCGCCTTAAAGAGCGCGCCCGCGGGGAGCTTGCGCACCTCCTGGCTGTTAAGAAGCGTGTTCGCCGTCATACTTCATCTTCCTTCCGTAAAGGCAGTTTCACGTTTTTTAATGATAGCATTTTTTCGCCGATTGCACAGCGCTCCGTACATTTAATACATCAACGCTGCGGACCGCGGACAAGCGGCTCAATGTGTATAATAGCTTCATACCGATGTTTTATGCATAACTGACAAAGGAGGAATATATTCAATGAGCAAAGTAAACTGGGAATCGAAGCTTTCGAAAGCGGCTCTCAACGTAAAACCGTCGCCGATACGCGCGCTTCTTAAATACACCAAGACGCCCGGGGTTATATCGTTCGCGGGCGGCAACCCAGACCCTGCTGTCTTCCCCGTCGCTGAGTTCGCGGAGGCGGCGCAGATTCTGAGCCGCGAGGGGCGCGACGTGCTTCAGTACGGCGCGACTAACGGCTATGACCCTCTCAAAAACTACATCGCCAAATGGATGGCCCCGCGCATGGGACGCGAGACGAAGCCGGACGAGATGCTTATAACGACCGGCTCGCAGGAGGGGATGGACCTTCTATGCGCCGTGCTCATCAACGAAGGCGACACGATAATCGTAGAAGGGCCGACCTACCCAGGCGCGCTCCACGCGATGCGCAACCGCGGCGCGCGCTTCCTCTCCGTACCGTGCGACAAGGACGGCCTGCGTGTGGACCTTCTGCCTTCTGTCATCGAAGAGGGACAAAAGAACGGACATAAAATCAAATTTATCTACACGATAGTAAATTTTCAAAACCCGTCCGGCGCGACTCTGACTGCGGAACGGCGCGCCGAGCTTCTTAAAATCGCGGAGAAGTACGACCTACTCATCTTTGAGGACGACCCGTACGGACATCTGCGCTACGAGGGCGAGAACGTCCCGACAATCTTCTCAATGGACAAAGAGCAGAGCGGGCGCGTCGTATACGCATGCTCATTCTCTAAGATACTCGCGCCGGGGACGCGCGTCGCGTGGATAGTAGGGGACAAGGATTTAATAAATAAAATGGTGATGATAAAGCAGGGGACGAATCTCTGCACGAGCGTCGTCGCGCAGGCGCTGGTCTACGAGTACTGCCGTCTAGGGCATCTCGACGGCTTCCTGCCGAAAATTATCGCGCACTACGCGAAGAAGCGCGACGCCATGGACGCGGCCTTCAGGAACTATCTGCCGCAGAACGCGATATTCCACAGGCCTGAGGGCGGTTTCTTCTTCTGGATTCAGGTGCCCGGCGTCGACTCTACGAAGCTTTTCATAAAAGCGATCGAGCACGGCGTCGCGTTCGTGACGGGGCCCTCCTTCTATGCGGAGCCTGGAGAAGGCGCAGACTTCATGCGCACCTGCTTCACATTCGCCCAGCCGGAAGAAATAGAGGAGGGGGCGAAACGCCTCGCCGCGGCGATAAAAGAACTCTAACGCCGCGATTTTCAAAACTGGACGAAGCCTGGGCCCCCCCCAGGCTTTTTTCTTTATCTTTACAGCGGCGGCGTCGGATGCTAGACTTTGCCGGAAAACTTGAATCTGCGGGGAGAATCTGTAAAAAATGGCGGAAGAGATAATTGCTGCGCAGGCGACGGCGTGGGGCGAGGGCGGCATAGCGATAGTGCGTCTCTCCGGCGAGGGCTGCGCGCGTCTCGTCGGGAAGATTTTCCGCGGGCGGCGTCCGTTTGAGGAACAGCCGCCGCGGTACATGGCGCTCGGCGCTCTGCGCACGCGAGGCGGAGAAACGTTCGACGAGGCGCTCGCGGTGCGATTTCCGCGCGGCGCAAGCTACACGGGCGAGGAGAGCGCGGAGATACACTGCCACGGCGGCACGCTAGCGGCGCAGAAATGCGTCGAAGAGCTATGCGCGCTGGGCGCGCGGCTGGCCGAACCCGGCGAGTTCACGCGGCGGGCTTTCGTCAACGGGCGCATAGACCTCGCCCAGGCCGAAGCCGTCCTCGGTATAATAAAGGCGCGCAGCGACGAGGCTCTCAAGGCATCCGCGCGCTCGCTCCAGGGAGGGCTGACCGCCGAGATAAAAGACTTTATGGACGGGCTGACGGATCTCGCAGCGGCGCTCGAAGTCGACCTCGACTTCCCCGAAGAGGGCGAGGGCTTCATCTCTCCGGACGAGAGCGCAGCGCGGATAAAAAATCTCGCGTCGCGCTGCGCCGCGCTCGTGTCGAAATGCCGCTCTGGGATGCTGCTGCGCGAAGGAGCACGCGTCGCGATAATAGGCCGCCCGAACGTCGGCAAATCGTCGCTGCTCAACGCGCTGCTGGAAGAAAACCGCGCGATAGTCACAGCCGTTCCCGGCACGACGCGCGACAGCATAGAAGAAACCTTCATATATAGAGGCCTGCCGGTACGCATAATCGACACCGCGGGCATCCGCGAAGCCTGTGACGAGGCCGAGGCGATAGGCGTCAGCCGCTCGCTCAAAGCTATGGAAGAGGCCGACGTCGTGCTCTGGGTCATAGACGGCTCTGAGCCGGACTTGTCATGCAGCGCAGGAGGCGAAGAGCTGCGCCCGCCGGCGGGAACCGTCATGGCGCTCAACAAAAGCGACCTGCCGCAGAAAATATCCGAAAGCGGGCTCCGCGCCGCATTCCCCGATTCCGAGGTCATCTCTATATCGGCGGCGAAGGGAGCGGGTATAGAAAAGCTCAAGGAAATCATCTTCCGCCGCGTATCGGGCGGCGGCGCGCTCGCTGGCGGCTACGCCCTCAACGCGCGCCACATAGAATTCCTGACCGAGGCCCGGAACGCCA
>URAG01000102.1 GCA_900545755.1 uncultured Cloacibacillus sp.
CATCAAAAAAGAGGGGTGGCCGATGCTGGCGGCGAAGACCGGCGAGGAGGCGCTCGCCCTGTTCGACGCGGCCGAGCCGTCGCTGATCCTGCTGGATATCATGCTGCCTGGGCTGGACGGGCTGGAGGTCTGCCGCAGGATCCGCGAATATGTGGCCTGCCCGATCCTGTTCCTGACCGCGCGCGTCGAGGACGCGGACAAGGTGCAGGGATTTGCCGCCGGCGGGGACGACTACGTCGTCAAGCCCTTCTCTCCAAAGATACTTATGGCGCGCATAAGAGCGAACATGAGGAAGAACGGTTCGCAGGACGGCGCGCCGTCCGACCTCATCCGCGTAGGAAGCGCTCTTGTCATCGACCCGCAGAATCTGACAGTGAAGAAGAACGGCGAGGAGGTCTCGCTCACACGCAACGAATTTATGATTTTATCGAAGATGGCTGCACGTCCCGACAAGACGTGGAGCCGCGACGACCTTATAACCTACGCGCTCGGCTATGAATACGACGGCTTTGAGCGTTCAATAGACAGCTACATCAAAAACATACGGAAAAAGCTTTCGGATCCGGAACATGAGAACGGCTTCATACGTACCGTCCATGGCTTCGGCTATAAAATTTCGGAATAACGGTGATGAAACACTCGCTCCGTTCGCAGCTCATCTTCCAATACATGGTAATCGTCATCGTATGTATGCTCGTCATACCGACGGCGATCTCCGAGCTGTTCGAATGGCAGTTTAAAAATTTCCTCAATGAAAGGCTCGACGAATACGAGACGGAATTCACTGATTACTTCGCATCGCTTTACGAGGAGACAGGCACGTGGCGCGCGAGAGGTATATTCCCGCGAGGCTCGGACTTTATACGCTGGCCTATAGCGATGATACAGATAAAGGACTCTGAAGGGAACCTGGTCCGCAGCTATAGCCGCTTCATGATGAAATCCGGCCCGATGCACGGCCGCGGGCATCACAAACCCGGTCAAGCAATACTTCCAGAAGGGCTACAGGTTAGGAGCCGGGACATAGTAGTACGCGGCGAGCGCGTCGGCCAGGTGTTCTTCACAGTCCTCCCGTTCGACAAGAGCCCTGAAAGCAACTTCCTGAACAACTTTAATAGAATTATGTACTACGCTGTTGCGGTTATGCTTATAATAGCCGCGATGATAGCCATATTTATGGCATACAGGATAAGCACGCCTGTGCTCAACGCGGCGCGCCGCGCACAGCAGATCAGCATGGGCAAGTACACGGTCGAGGGGCATGCAGCATCAGACATCACCGAGCTACAAACGCTGATTGAAAGCGTTGACCGTCTCGGTAAAGGGTTGGAAGAACAGGAAGAGCTGCGAAAGCGGCTTATGAGCGATATAGCGCACGAGCTGCGCAACCCCGTCACGGTGATAAAGTCGCACCTCGAGGCGATTGAGGACGGCGTGTGGGAGCCGACGCCCGAAAGGATACGTCTTACGGTCAGCGAGGTCGACCGCCTTTCTCAGCTCATTCGTGAAGTCGAGAAACTTACATCTATAGAAGGCGCGGCTCACTCGCTCTCCGTCGAAGTGACTGACGTCTCTTCGGTAGTTGAGAAAGCATCGCTGGTCTTCGATCCGCTGTATAAAAACAAAGGGATTGAATTGAAACGTGAAATAGAGCCTGGAATAATGGTTCAAATCGACGGCGCAAAAATACGGCAGGTAGTAGAGAACCTTTTATCTAACGCGCTGCGTTACACGGACGCCGGAGGTTCGGTTACGGTCTCGCTGACGGACGGCGAGAAAGAGATGACTGTCAGCGTCGCGGACACAGGTATAGGAATAGCGGCTAAAGATCTTCCGTATATTTTCGAGCGATTCTATCGCACAGACGTATCGCGTGCGCGCACGAGCGGCGGAATCGGCATAGGCCTGGCGATAGTAAAGGCGATAGTAGAGGCGCACGGAGGTGCGATTGAGGTTGAAAGCGAGCCGGGAAATGGAAGCCGCTTTATAGTAAAGATACCGAAGAGAAATTATCTGTAAAGGAGTGGTACGGTCAGATGAAAATTAGGACAGCGCTTTTATCTGCCGCTCTTGCGCTGCTCTGCGCAGGCGCGTCGTCAGCTCAGACGCTCACGATAGACGACTGTCTCGCCGCCGCGATGAAGAATAACCCTGATATCACGGCGGCCCGTGAGTACCTCAATGCGGAGCGGACGACTATAAACCAGGCCGCGGCGCCGGGGCGTCCGCAGCTCTCTGCCGGAAGCTCGTACCGTAGGGGCGGCACCGGAGACGAGCATGAGGGATTCTACGACACTAGCATAGGCGTCACTCAGTCAATCAGCGACTGGGGAAAACGCAAGACGAACATAAAGCGCGCGCGTCTCTCGACAGGAGCGGCGGAGGCCGACTACGAAGAAACGGTCGATCTCGTAATCCAGCAGGTCTACAACGCATATTATTCGCTCAACCGCGCAGTGCGCGACGTAGAAATAGCGCAGACGCGCTACGACAACTACGAGAAACGCCTTGAATGGGCGCGTTCCTACTATGAAGTGGGGACTAAGGCGAAAATCGAGGTTACCAATGCGGAATCCGACCTTGCTTCGTCGAAACTTACGCTCGTGCGCGCGCAGAGCAACGCGGAGCTGTGCCGCGCAGAGCTTGCTAACGCTATGGGAGTGCCGCTGATGGAGATAACGGCGGTTGAAGACATATTGGCTTACGAAGAATGGGGGATAGCCCTCGACGAAGCCGTAGCCGACGCGATGCAGAATCGTCCGGAACTCGTGGCGAGAAGGCTGCGCGTTGAGTCCGCGGCTGAAAACGTTACGCTCCAGATGAAGGGGCTTTCTCCGTCTCTGTCAGCCTCAGCCGGCTACGGCTTCGGGGATAGGTCGTACTTCGATACCGACGACTGGTACGCGCAGCTCTCGCTCACAATACCGATTTCAGACGGAGGTCTGACCAAAAGCCGCGTCGAGCAGGCGCGCGCGCAGCTCCGACAAGCAGAGGCTGAGCTTGCCGGCCTCGAAAATTCCGTTACGCTGGAAGTGCGTACCGCGTGGGAAACTCTCCGGCAGGCGAAAGAATCTCTTGTATCGGCACAGGAGGCTGAACGCGCGGCTAAAGCTACGCTCGACCTTGCGCTCGGACGTTACAAAGCCGGCGTCGGCGACAATCTCGAAATTTCTGACGCAGTCGACAGCTACGCCGTCGCGTCTGCGAATACCGTGCTCGCGCTCTACGACTGCAAGAGCGCGCGGCTTGACTTGGAAAAAGCAATGGGAGGACTGAGTTATGGCGAATAAACTGCCTGTGAGGGGAAAAAAATTCAAAGCAGTTGCGGCGTTGTTCGTAGCAGCGGCCGTCGTTGGAGGCGGCGGCTGCTGGTGGTGGTTCAACCGTGAGCCGGCGATACAGTACAAATCCGTGCCGGTCGTACGCACGACGCTCCAGTCCACTATACAGGCGACGGGCACGCTCAACCCGGTCGAGACTGTCGACGTCGGTACGCAGATATCTGGCACGATAAAGGCGCTCTACTTCGACTACAACAGCGAGGTCAAAGCTGGGCAGCTTATTGCGCTGATGGACTCCGCTACGCAGGCAGCCGAGGTAGCGCAGGGGGAAGCGTCGCTTGCATCGGCACAGGCCGACGTGCTCAACGCGAAGGCGGCGCTCACAGTAGCCGAAAAGGATCTCCGCCGTACGCGCGAACTTGCCGAGCGCGACCTTATAGCTAAGGCGGATGTCGACGCCGACACCAGCACATGGCTCCAGGCAAAGGCGAACCTCGCCGCAGCAGAGGCGCGTGTGCGCCAGCAGAGCGCCTCTCTTGAACGCTCGAAGATAAACCTCGGATACACGAAAATATACTCGCCGGTCGACGGCGTCGTCGTCGCCAAAAACGTCGAAGAAGGGCAGACTGTCGCCGCGAGCTATCAGACGCCGAGCATCGCTGAGATAGCGCGCGACCTGACGCAGATGCAGGTCGAGGTCAATGTCGACGAAGCGGACATCGGCGGCGTCCACGAAGGGCAGGCGGCTGAATTCACTGTTGACACTTTCCCGCGCGATTCATTTAAGGGCAGCGTTTCGCAGGTCCGCCTTTCTCCGACTACAGAAAACAACATCGTCACCTACACCGTCATCGTCAAGGTCGACAACCCCGACGGGAAGCTTTTGCCAGGCATGACGGCTAACGTCTCTTTGATCCTGGACAAGCGTGATGACATTCTCGTCGTGCCGAACAGCGCCTTCCGCTTCAAGCCGGTTACAAGCCAGAGCGTGGAACTCGGCCCTCCGCCCGGCCCAGGGCATAAGAGCAACGTGGCTGCGGTCACAGCACCTACAGTCTATCTGCTCAACAATAAGAACCAGCCTGTTAAGGCAGAGGTAGAACGCGGCATAACCGACGGACAAAACTCGGAGGTTGTTTCCGGCCTCGAGGAGGGACAGCGCGTAATCACCGGCGTCATACTGCCGAGAGAGGACGAATAGGCGATGGCTCTCGTCGAGCTGAAAGACATACGCAAGAGCTTCAACCTCGGCGGCGAGCCCGTAGAGATACTCCACGGCGTCAACCTCAAGGTGGAGAGAGGCGAGTTCGTCGCGATGATGGGGCCGTCAGGCTCTGGCAAGTCGACGACGATGAACATACTTGGCTGTCTCGACAGGCCGACCTCGGGCGAGTACATGCTTGACGGTGTGAACGTAGAAGATATGGATTCCGACGAGCTCGCCCACATTAGGAACAGCATGATAGGTTTCGTCTTTCAGGGCTTCAACCTTCTTTCAAAGACGTCGGCGCTTGAGAACGTCGAACTCCCGCTGCTCTACGCTGGCGTTCCGCGTTCCGAGCGCCATGAGAAGGCGAAGGCGGCGCTTATAGAGATGGGGCTTGCTGAAAGGCTTTATCACGAGCCGTCACAGCTCTCAGGGGGACAGCAGCAGCGTGTCGCGATAGCGCGTGGGATCGTAAACCGCGCGCCGATACTGATGGCCGACGAGCCTACTGGAAACCTCGATTCAAAAACGAGCGACGAAATAATGGCGCTCTTCTCGCGTCTCAACGACGAAGGCATGACGATAATCCTCGTCACGCATGAGTACGACGTCGCGCTATACGCGAAGCGCATTCTGCACTTCAAGGACGGCGTAGTGATGAAGGACGAAATCAACGAAAGGAGGACTCTCGTATGATAGCGCTGCCGGAAGTATTTTCTGCATCCGTGACGGCCCTGCGCCGCAACAAAACGCGCTCTATGCTCACGGCGCTCGGCATCATTATAGGCGTCGCCGCAGTAATTGCGGCCTTCGCCGTAGGCGCTGGAGCCAACAAGAGCATAGACGAGCAAAT
>URAG01000103.1 GCA_900545755.1 uncultured Cloacibacillus sp.
TCCTCCTTTGGAAGCAACTTTATAATGGTCTTTCCAGACCGTTCGTCGCGCTCGACGTTGGGAAGCAGGTCCTATCTTACGGACGAAGACGCAGAGGCGATAGCGCGCGAAGTCTCTGGCATAGACGCCGTGGCCCCGATGATCAATCTCAGCGCTACGATAATCTACGAAAATACCAACTGGGACACCAGCGTCGTCGGCAGCACTGCGGATTACTCATACGTGCAGGACTGGAGCATAGCCTATGGGCGCGACATAAACGAGAGCGACGTCCGCCAAGGCGCGAAAGTCGCGGTAATAGGCAGCACGGTCGAAGAAAAGCTATTCCCTGACACAAGCGCTATAGGGAAGTCCATACGAGTCAATAAAATACCGTTCACCGTCGTAGGCGTATTCGAAGCCAAGGGGTTGTCCGCGATGGGCAGCGATCAGGACGACTTTATACTCGTACCGATAACTGCGGCCCAGCGCCGCCTAGTCCGCTGGCGCGAGGCGGGGCGCATCGGCAACATATACATTAAGGGCGTCTCGATGACTGCGCTGAATTACATACAGAACGAAACGGAAGCGCTTCTGCGTGAGCGCCATAGGATAAAAGCCGGCGAGCCTGACGACTTCGCGGTGCGCAACGTATCGCAGATGCTTGAAGCGCGGCGCAAAACGACGACGATCATGTCGATGCTCTTAGGTTCGATAGCGTTTATATCGCTCGTCGTCGGAGGGATAGGCATTATGAACATCATGCTTGTCTCCGTTACGGAACGTACGCGGGAGATAGGCATAAGGATGGCGGTTGGCGCGACGGAGCGCGACATACGTATGCAGTTCTTAATAGAGGCGGTTGTGTTGTCTATGGTTGGCGGAACGCTTGGAATCCTTGTCGGAGTCGTCGCTGGTTACGCGCTCTCTTCCTTCACTGCCGCGCCGCCGGTCTTTACCATCGTCTCGATTCTGCTTGCCTTTGTATTCTCCGCGATGGTCGGCGTTGGCTTCGGCTATTATCCGGCCTATAAAGCCTCGCTGCTGAACCCGATAGATGCTCTCAAATATGAATAAAGGACTAAGAATAAAGGACTAAGAACGAAAGAAATGCTACAAAAGAGGGGCTTGTGATCAGCCCCTCTTTTCAGTATGTTCTAGCTCCAGCGTCTTTGTAACGGTGTCGCAGACGCAGGACGGGCCGTAATACTGGATGGCCCCTGGGAAGGTGTAGCAGGTTTCGACGGCCCAGCGCTCGCGCCGTTCCGCGAAATAACGGAAGGGCGCACCGTTCAGGTCGACGAGCATTTTTTTGATGACAGGCTTGAGCTTTCCGCTGCGGCGTTCGATGTTCATCATTCCTGTGAGCGGTATGCCGCCGGCACGCCACTCAGCCGCGGGGCTGGCGAGGTTGGATATGGTCGAAAGGTAGCCGGTGTAGCCGTAGCTTATAAGCATGAATGCGTTGTAACCGAGCGAATAGCAATAATCCGCGTCGAAGTTTGACGGGAAGGCGCATCGTCCTTCGTAGCCGAAGAAGTGGCTTATAGGACTGAATTTACCATGATAGACCTCGTCGTGTTTCAGCTCTGCGAGCCGTTTACGGACGAGCTCGATCAAAAGCTTCTCAGTTTCAATCTTTGAGAGCTGCACGTTGCCGTGTTGGTCGCGGTCCATCAGGAGTTGGTTCTGTATGTTCGACGGCAGAAGCGTGAAAACTTTATAGGACGACGGCGAGAGCAGCGTTTCAAGGTAAGCGTACTTCTTCCACCCCGCACGTGCGGCGAGTTCTTCTGATTTCGTCGCGAGCACTTCATTTAACTCCGCAATGAGATGCTTGAGCTCCGGCACGAATTCGATGAGGCTTTCCGGAATTATGACGACGCCGAAATTATCGCCGCGCTCCGAGCGGGCGCAGACTGAACGTACAATCTGTTCAGTGATCTCGGTGAAGCTCGTTTTTTTCGCTTCGACCTCCTCGCTTATGATACAGACGTTCGGCTGAGTGCGCAGCGCGCACTCAAGAGCGACGTGCGAGGCGGAGCGTCCCATGACCTTGATGAAATGCCAGTACTTGCGCGCCGAGCAGGCGTCACGTTCGATGTTGCCGATGAGGTCGGCGTAAGTTTTCGTCGCAGTGTCGAAGCCGAAGGAAATTTCCACGTGCTCGTTCTTGAGGTCTCCGTCGATCGTCTTCGGGCAGCCGATGACTTGAATGCCGGTATTTTCGCGCACGAAATACTCAGCCAGCATCGCTGCGTTCGTGTTCGAGTCGTCGCCTCCGATTATCACGATAGCGGAAACTCCGTGCTTTGCGCAGACCTCTGCGGCTTTCTTAAATTGTTCCTCGGTTTCGAGCTTCGTCCTTCCAGAGCCGATGATGTCGAAGCCGCCAGTGTTCCTATAGCGGTCTATCATCTCGTCTGTGAATTCTGCGCAGTCGTCCTCGACAAGTCCAGACGGCCCGTTTTTAAAACCGAAAAGCGTATTGGAGGCGTCGGCCTCCTTCAAAGCGTCATAGAGTCCCGTTATAACGTTGTGTCCGCCGGGCGCCTGTCCACCGGAAAGTATAACGCCTACGTTGACCATGCGCTTTGGCGCGCAGTTCTCGCCATTGCGGAAGGATACGCGCTTCATGCCGTAAGTGTTCGGGAAAATCTTCTTTAGCACGTCGCCGTCCGACTGTGGGATGCATGGCTCTCCCTCAGACGCGGCTATGCCGCACATTCCATGCGTATAAATCTCCGGCAGCTTCGGCTTATACTCGTAGCGTGCCGTTTGTAGCGGTGATAAAATAGATTCCATGCTTTATCTGTCTCCTTGCGCGACGGTCCCAACTTGTCGCATGACTGCATATCTGTTGATTTGCGGCGTTGTGTGGTGCTGTCCCGGAAAATTTATCTGATGTCTCGTCCATGAATGACGCACACAAATGTGGCTGCAACGCCGCTCAAATAGTAATTCTACCACTAAATTCATAATTTTTCCGAAATTTTAAGATACTGTAATATTTTGCGGGCGACGCGCCAATCGCCACAAAGCCCGCACAATCTTCTGTTATAATACCGTTGGCAATACGTAAAAAATAACGGTTGACAGAGAGGTCTCTCATTGTTTGAAATCTTTAAGGAAATGAATTGGATGTTGCTGGGCTCGCTGATCGCAGTCAGTGCGCTCGTCTCATGGGCCGGTGACGTAATTGGTATGAGGCTTGGCAAAAAGAGGATAACCTTTCTCAAGCTGCGCCCGAAATATACGTCGAGGATAATATCTGTAGTGACCGGTGTTGGCATAGCGGTCGCGACGCTGCTCATACTCAGCGTGGCCTCCGAGCAGGTACGCACTGCGCTCTTCAGTATGCAGTTTGTGCAGCGGCAGCTCACGGACCTAACGGTGGAGCTCCAGAAGAACCGTGACACAATGGGGCAGATGGAAATCGACCTCTTCGAAAGCCGCGGCGATCTTGCCGAAAAACAGGAGGAGCTTACGCGCATAGAAACGCAGCTCGCAGAAGGTACCAAGAACCTCGAAGAAGCGCGTGCGCAGCTCGAAGAAATGAGCCGGACGCGCTCTAAGATGGAAAAAGAACAGGCTGCGCTTCAGAAAGAAAACGACCGTCTAATGAAAGAGAGCAAAGACTTGGCCTCCTCCGTCGAAAGCCTCAAGAAAGAATCAGACGCGCTGAAAACCAGTATACAGCGGCTGCGCGAAGGACGCATCGCTGCGCTCTCGGGCGAGGTGCTCGCTCAGGGCGTTTTGACAGGGCCTTCGATAACGGCGGAACAGGTAGACCAATATATATATAGGCTGCGAGGCGAAGCGCGCGCTCTCCTTGCATACCGTTTCGGCAAGCGTCCTGAAGCCGTCAGCCTCCCGAACATCACCTTAGAATCCCAGCGCTACGTCAAAGACCGCATTACGCGCGACCCTGGACGCTGGCTGTTGCGACTAACGGCCGAGGGCAACGCGGTTGAGGGCGAAGCAGTCGCGTCAACGCTTGAATGCTACTCTTCCAGCCTCATATACAAAGCAAACGAAGTTCTATATTCGCACACGTTTACCCCCGACACGACGCGCCAACAGATAGAAGAGACGGTATTCCAGGCGCTCAGAACGCTCAACCAAAACGCTGTGGACAGAGGCATCCTGCGCGACCCTATCTCCGGCAATGTCGGCTCAATAGACACCGCTGAATTTCTCGACGCGCTTGACCACATAACCGAAGTGGAGAATAATATCAGCCTTGAAATCGTCGCAGCTCGGGACATATATACGGAAGGCCCGCTGCGCGTGAAATTCATACTGAAATAATGAGCGAAAGAAGCATTAACGATGTTGATACTAGCTTGTCAGAAATGCGGAGAACTTCAAGTGCTCCCCGGATCGCCGGACGCGAGCGGCAAAGCGCGTGCGATGTGGACATGTGCATGCTGCGGCGCGGGCCAGATTATGGAATTAAATGTAGCTAAAGACGCAAGGCGCGGCGACCTGCGCAAAATCGTCGGCGGTCTTGCGCTTGTCTCGACAAAGGGTCGTAACTTATGCGGTTTCATACGCGAAGGACTTCCAGATGAAATTAAGTCCTGAATACTACTTTTACGACAGCAAGCTTGCGGTAAGCCCCGCCGAGCTGCAAGATCTCTATCGTTTCACTCGATGGGGGCGCAGCCGCTCGCTCGACCAAATAGCTAAGATGCTCGAAGGCACCAGCATGTGCTTCTCAATACGTCACGAAGGTAAGCTCATAGCATTCTGCCGTATCCTAACGGATTTCGTCTTCCGCGCCTCGCTTTGGGACATCCTAGTGCATCCAGATTACCAGGGCAAGGGCATAGGCTCGCAGTTGATCACATACGCGCTTGGCCATCCGGCTATAAAGAATGTACCGGTGATAGTGACCTATACCAGCGAACTCGCTGAATTCATGGAACGGCTTTCCTTCGAGCCTCGCAACGGGCTCCTTATACTTCAGCGGCGTCCTATGGAGTACTCGTAAAAATTAAATCTGCTGATTTACAAAAAAGTAATAAAAAGGGGCTTGCATTTTTTCGTGAAGCGTAATATACTTCCTTTTGTCGCCGCCACGAGGCAAGCAGTTAGCCAAAAGGGCAAAGCGATAAGTACCATGTCAATAGAATAGTGCATAAGGAAATAGAGAATTGCACGATGCAATTTCGCAATTCCAGCGAGAGAAGCGTCAGGAATCAAACGGAGAGTTTGATCCTGGCTCAGGACGAACGCTGGCGGCGTGCCTAACACATGCAAGTCGAACGGG
>URAG01000104.1 GCA_900545755.1 uncultured Cloacibacillus sp.
GTCAACTTGGAGGGCTTTTACTATGTCCAAGTTATGGGGCGCTGTTCACATAGCCGGGAGATTTCTTTATACATAAAGAACAAGCGGGAATCTCTCCCCGCTTGTTCTGCATCAAAGTCGTTTCGTATCGCCTTGGTTATTTGGTCGCCTCTTTGCCCTTTTCCATAACGAGCTTGTCTATTGGGTTTATGTTTTTCTCCTTATGTACCTGGCGCCAGGTCTTTATCGGCATTCCCCAGATCTTGATGAAGCCGACGGATGCGGACTGGTCGAAGATGTCTCCGGCAGAGTAAGTTGCGAGCGACTTGCTGTAGACGGAGGTGTCGGATTTCATACCGTCGATTATGCAGTTGCCTTTGTAGAGCTTCATGCGGACGGTGCCGTTGACGGATTTCTGCGTCGTTTCGACGAATGCCTGGATCGCTTCCATGAGCGGTGAGAACCAGTACCCCTCGTAGGTGAGTTCGCCGAACTTGACTTCGAGTTCTTTCTTCGTCTTGAGGACGTCTTTCGATAGCGTTAAGGTCTCGAGCTTTTTGTGCGCGGCGATGAGCGCGAGGGCGCCGGGGCATTCGTAGACTTCGCGGCTCTTAAAGCCGACGAGGCGGTCTTCAATCATGTCTATCCTGCCGAAGCCGGCCTTGCCAGCAGCCTTGTTCATGTAGTCGATGAGCTCGATAGATCCCATTTTTTCCCCGTTGATGGCGACGGGGACGCCGCCCTCGAAGGTTATCTCTATCGCCACCTCTTCGTCGGGCGCGTCGACGGGATCGACGGTGAGCTTATAGGCGTCCTTCGGCGGTTCGTTCCACGGATCTTCAAGAATTCCGCATTCGATGGAACGGCCCCAAAGGTTGTCGTCGATGCTGTAGGGGCTTTTTCTCGTGGCAGGTACGGGAACGTTGTGCGCCGCGGCGTAGTCCATTTCCTCTTCGCGCGTGAAGCCCCAGTCGCGGACGGGCGCGAGGACTTCGATGTCTGGATTGAGCGCGTTGCACGCGACTTCGATGCGGACCTGGTCCTGCCCCTTACCCGTGCAGCCGTGCGCAACGGCGACCGCACCTTCCTTTTCGGCGCACCAGATGAGCGCCTGTGCTATCATCGGGCGGGAGAGCGCGGAGTTGAGCGGATAAACGCCCTGATAGACGCCGTTGGCCTTGAGCGAGGGCCATACAAAGGTGTCGATGAACGCCTCGCGCAGGTCGACGACGTAGGCCTTCGAGGCTCCGGCGACGTAGGCCTTTTCCTTTATCTCTTCAAGATTGTCGGCCTGCTGCCCCACGTGCATCGTGAGCGTTACGACGTCGTATCCCTGTTCGTGAAGCCACGGAATAGCGACCGACGTGTCAAGACCTCCGCTATAAGCCAGTATTACCTTTCCTTTTTTCTCTGCTGCCATTTGAATTTCCTCCTTAGAAATTTTTATGTTTTCTTAAAATATAAAAAACCCGTCCCTGTCTTGTTCAGATAGGGACGGGTTTTATTACCCGCGGTGCCACCCTCGTTGACGCGTTTGCGTCCGCTTCGTTTAATTATGCTCAAGGGTGCGAAGTTTGGATTTTCTTTGCGAGAGGCGCTTTCAGCCGGTGGCTCCTCATCTCTGTCGCCGAACAATCGAACTCATCTCCCCGTCACAGCATAACCTGATATGCTCGTTACGGTCGATTCGTCGTATGCGTCTTATTCGTCCGACAGATAAAAGCCTCACAGCCGCCCCTCCTTTCCTAAAACTTGTGGAACATTTTAACAGATAACGAGATTCTGTCAACCGTCCGCTCACTAATGTTCAAAAGAAACGATTTTGCATGCTTCGTTCAGTTTTTGCCGAGAGCGGCGTTTACTTCGCTCTCAAACGATAGCGCGGAGATTTTTTCGAGCGCGGCGAACGACGTCATTTCAAGATGAACCGGAGTGAGCGAGGCAAAACCGTTCGCTACGGCCGAGACGTCCGTGTCGTCCGCCATGTCGTCCTCAATGCGGCCGCCGACCCAGTAGGCTTCTCCGCCGAACGGGGTTTTGACCACTGTAATTTTGTCATGGTAGCGGCGTTTGCCCTTGCGCGCAAGTTTCACGCCGCGCAGATCTTCAAGCGGGACGTTCGGCACGTTGACGTTGTAGAAAAGCTCCTGCTCCATCCGGTGCGTTTTCGTCCATTCGAGAATTTCTATCGCCGCGCGGGCAGCCGTTTCGTAATGCAAGATCTTGTCGCGCGAGCGGCAGACGAGCGAGACAGCCATCGCGGGAAGGCCCGCTATTACGCCCTCCATCGCGGCGCAGGCCGTGCCGGAGTAGGTAATGTCGTCGCCGAGGTTCGGGCCGCAGTTGATCCCGGAGACGACAATTTCGGCTGGAAATTTCAGCACTTCGAGCCCCATTATAACGGAGTCGGTCGGCGTGCCGTCGCAGCACCACGCTTCAGCTCCGCCGGTGCGCGCCGCGTCCGCGCGCTTGATTTGCAGCGGACGGTCCATCGTCATGGAGTGCCCGGAGGCGCTGCGCTCCCTGTCCGGCGCGCAGACGAGAACCTCGTAGCTAGCTTCGCCCAGCGCGCGTGCAAGCGTTCCTATGCCTTCGGCGTAAACGCCGTCGTCGTTAGTCACGAGTATTTTTTTCACGATCTTTCCTCTATAACATGACTATATGGAAAAGCACTGTCATTATCGGGTGCATGATGTACGGGAATATCCCGAGCACGAGCAGGCCGACTATGACGAACATCCCGTAGCGCTCGAGCCAGTAGTAATATTTCATGCACTGGTACGGCAGCAGCACATAGAGTATGCGCGAGCCGTCGAGCGGCGGTATCGGGATTATATTGAAGGACGCGAGGCCCAGGTTTATGTATATCATTAGCAGTATGAACTGCTGCGCGCCCCAGCTGGCGAAGAGGCCGGGGAAAAGGTTCACAACGCGCGCGCATACGAAGGCTGTCAGCAGGTTGCCTGCAACGCCAGCAAGGCTCACGATGATTATGTCGCGCTTCGGGTGCTTGAAGTAGCGCGTATCGATGGGTACGGGCTTCGCCCAGCCGAATCGGAAGAGCAGAAGGCAGAGCGCGCCTACCGGGTCTAGGTGGTCGAACGGGTTCAGCGAAAGCCGTCCCTCCCTCTCCGCGGTCGGGTCGCCGAGCATCTTCGCAGCGAAGCCGTGGCAGAATTCGTGAAAGGTGATCGCCCACAATACGGCGGGAACGCTCAGAAGCAGATTCGCCAATCCGCCGGGCGAGAAAATATGTCCAAACATCGGCTCACATCCCCTTATATCTACAATTACCGGCCTATTCTACCATGAGCGGAGGCGGCGCGGATTAGTAAAGAACGCGGCTCTACGCTAAAAAGCGTCGTTCCACGTCCAGTAAAGGCCTAGCGTGCCGGAAACGCACGAAATTTCGACGCGCCCCTCGCCTTCCACACGGTTGCTTACAGCGTATGGAAAATCATAGCGCAGTTCCGCACCAGTCAAGGGCCAGTGTACGCCGCTGAGATTTACGCCGCGGCAGAGCGGCGAAAACGAAAGCAGCGATAGCGCCTTCGGCCTTCGCGCGAAGGAGAGCGAGTAGGCCTCTCCGCCGCGCACAAACATCACGCCCTCGCGGTCGTCGGCCATGCAAAAAGGTACTCCCGCGCGCGTCCGGTTCAGAAAAGACAGCGTCAGGCTCCACAGATGGTCGAACCTGCCGCCGAGCGCGCCCGTTAAAATTATCCTTTTTTCGTTGTTTTTACATTCGTCCGCAAGTATTTCGAGCGCGAGCTGAAAATCCGTAAGATCCTTATCGCTCTGGTACTCGCGCGTTTTCGCGCCGCGTTCCGCGGCCCAGCGCCACGATTGCGCGCTTCCGCTGTCGCGGTCGCCTATCAGCGCGGCGGGGACGACCCCAGCGACGCGGCAGGCTTCCACTCCCCTGTCGACGGCCCATACTTCGCAGCCGCGCGCGAGAGAAGCGAGAAACTCCGGCGACGGCGCGCGCCCTCCGAGCACCATGACGAGCGGCGCGGAATCCCAGCGCGCCGCGCCCTCTATAGTAATATCCGGCAATTCCAACAAATTCAACGGCGCACCGCCTTTCCGCGCAATTTGTAGCAAGCGCCGCCGCGTTTGTCAAGTTGACACCGCGCGCGCGCGGAACGATAATTTATCCAAAGCCACTCCGGGGGAGCGCAATGCTGAGAGGAAGGCGACTTCGACCCCAGACCTGATCCGGACAACGCCGGCGTAGGGAGCGAGGCGGATTTGAACGACGCGGCCCCGCTCTTCGTGAGCGGGGCTTTTTGCAGGGAGGATAAGTTGATGAGGCACAGCATATACAGAGGGCTCGCGATGACCGTCGCGGGGAGCGACTCGGGCGGCGGCGCAGGGATTCAGGCCGATCTAAAAACTTTCGCCGCGCTCAAAGTTTTCGGGACTTCGGCGATAACGGCGGTGACGGTGCAGATCTCCGTCGGCGTGACCGGCATACACCCAGTCCCGCCCGAGATTATAAAGGCGCAGATTCTTTCCGTCGGGCGCGATTTCCCGCTCGACGCGGTAAAGACCGGAATGCTCGGCAACCGCGGCGCAATACGCGCCGCCGCAGAGGGGCTTGCGGAGCTCGGGATAAAGAAGATCGTCGTCGACCCGGTGATGGTCGCGCAGAGCGGCGACTCGTTGCTCGAAGCGGACGCCGTGGAGGCGGTTAAGAGCATCATCGTCCCCATGGCCATGATAGTCACTCCAAATCTGCCTGAAGCCGAGAAGCTGACGGGAATGACTGTGCGTACAGTCGAAGAGATGAAGGCCGCAGCGGAGGAGATATCGAAGCTCGGCTGCGGCGCTGTGCTCGTGAAGGGCGGACACCTCGGCGGCGAGCCGGACGTGATTACCGACGTGCTCTACGCCGGCGGCAAAACGACGCTCTTCGAGGACGCGCGCATCGACACGACGGCGAACCACGGCACAGGCTGCACGCTGAGCTCGGCTATAGCGGCGGAACTCGCGGCGGGCTGCGGGCTCGAGGAAGCCGTGACGCGCGCGCGCCTCTACCTGCGCGCGGGGCTGCACTACGGCGTTACGGCGGGCCACGGGGCTGGCTGTCTCGGCCACGCGGTGACTATGCCGTGGACAGAGATAATCAATGGCTAAACCGCTTGTCTACCAGATAACCAACACCGTCTCGGCGCAGCTTCAGGCCGACTGTGTCGCTCTGCTCGGCG
>URAG01000105.1 GCA_900545755.1 uncultured Cloacibacillus sp.
TAGCGGCCGTGGGCCGTACTGGGCGCGCGACCGGCAACCACCTGCACTTCGAAATACGCAACTCGAAAGGGACGCCGCTCGACCCAATGAAGCACCTGCCTAAAGAAGGGCGCCTGCCTAAAAAATAGCTCTCTGCTAAAATACAGCGACAGCGTAATAGAGATAAAAAAGCCGGCGCACAAGCGCCGACTTTTCGTATGCCGCCGCGTCGCGAACGGCGCGGCGGCGGGGAGAGTTTATGGAGAGATTTCAAGAAGGCATCCTACGAGATAAGGCGGGGAAGCTAATCTTCCTGCATATATGGATACTTGAAATCGCGAGGAGGCAGCAGATTTTCTTTTATAGTCCGCGGCGAGACCCAGCGGCTAAGGTTCAGCCGCGTCCCGGCCTTGTCGTTAGTGCCGGACGCCCGCGAGCCGCCGAAGGGCTGTAGCCCGACGCTCGCCGCCGTCGTCTTGTCGTTGATATAGAAGTTCCCAGCCGCGTAACGCAGGATGCGTTTCGCCTCCTCAATCGCCGCGCGGTCCGCCGCAAAAACGGAGCCCGTCAGCCCGTAGGGCGAAGTCCCGTCGCAGAGGCGCAGTGTCTCCGTCCACCGTGAATCGTCGTAAACGTAGACCGTCAGTATTGGGCCGAAAATCTCTTCCTCCATCGAGCGGAAATGCGGATCGTCTGTCTTAATCACAGTCGGTTGGACGAAATAGCCGACGCTCTTATCGCCCGTGCCCCCATAGAGAATTTCCGCGTCGGGCGCACTTTTAGCGTAATTTATATAATCCATGCAGTTGTCGAATGACGCCTCGTCGATGACCGCGCAGACGAAATTGCGGAAATCGCGCGGGTCGCCCGTGCGCGTCTCGGCGAGCATCGCGCCGAGCTCTGCGTTCAGCTCCTCCCAGCGGCTCGCCGGTATGTATGCGCGCGACGTCGCGGAGCACTTCTGCCCCTGGTATTCGAACGCGCCGCGCACCAACGCTGCGGCGACGGCCTTGGCGTCGGCAGAGGCATGCATCACGAGAAAATCCTTGCCGCCCGTCTCGCCGACGAGCCGCGGGTACGAGACATACTTATTAAGGTTCTCCGCCACGCCGCGCCACAGGCTGTTGAAAACCTGCGTCGAGCCGGTGAAGTGGATGCCGGCAAGGTCCTTGTGGTTCAGCACGACGCGGCTGCCCACCGAGCCAGGCCCCGGCATGAAGTTCAGCACTCCGGCGGGAACGCCCGCCTCCATGAAAATTTTCATCAGATACCAGCTCGAAAGCAGCGACGTGGTCGCGGGCTTCCAAACGACGGTGTTCCCCATAATGACCGGAGCCATCGGAAGATTCGCGGCGATCGCCGTAAAGTTGAACGGCGTCACGGCGTAGACGAAGCCCTCCAGCGGCCTGTATTCGAGCGAATTTATTACGCCCTCCTCCGAAGCGGGCTGGTCTCCGTAAAGTTCGTCCATGCAGTGCACCGTGAAGCGGAAATAGTCTATAGTCTCGCTAGCCGCCTCGATCTCCGCCTGCCACACCGTTTTGCTCTGCCCGAGCATCGTCGCGGCGTTCAGCAGGTAACGGTACTTCTTGTCGATGAGCTCCGCGATTTTCAGAGAAATCGCCGCGCGCTCCGTCCACGGCGTCGCGGCCCAGCGCTCGTGCGCCGCCGTCGCAGCCTTTATCGCGCGCTCCATCTCCTTCGCGCCGGCCTTGTGATAGACGGCCAGCGTATGCGCGTGGTCGTGCGGCATTACGACGAGCCCCGTGTCTCCCGTATATACCTCTTCGCCCCCGATGACGAGCGGGATCTCCACCGTCTCCGATTCTATCTGCTTTATCGCCTCGCGTAGCAGCGCGCGCTCCGGGCACCCAGGCGCGTAGCTCATAGAATGTTCGTTCTCCGGCCTCCTGAATCTGAAAAGCGCGTTGTTCATACGAAACCTCCTAAAACTTTATTACAACTTAATTGCAATAAAAATATAACACCGCACTCTGATCCTTTCAAGCAAACAAAAACGATATAAATCAACGAAAAGCCGTATTTAACGGAATAAAAACATGCGCAAAAATGATTTTTGCGGAAATTTATAACGTTCGTGAAAGCCTTCCGAAAACACCGGGGCCGGTGCAGGGTGCGGGGTCAGAAAAAGCGTGAGGGACGCTGCGGCTCCGCCGCGTCCCTCTGTCCGGCTCGCCGCCGGGAATGCTGGAATTTATATTCAAGCGCCGCTTAATAAGACAACGCGCTTGCCGCAGCTCTGTGCTGGCGCGCCGGATTTACCCTCCGGCGCTAAATCCCCATGACCGCCATACAGGCCGTCATCGCTATCACGCTTATGACGATGGAGATAGAGCCCGCGAAGCCCGCCATGCCTGTGTCGCCGCCGCATTTTTCTGTAAAGATTGGGCAGAGCGCCGAGACCGGCGAGAAAACGACCAGCGCGAGAATCTGCCGCGTGATGAGCGGGAACGGCGTATAGAAATAGAAAAGCAGCGCGAGCGCGGCGGATGCAGCGTAGCGCACCGCAAGCGTGGAGAAGACGGTCCATAGCTCCGCGCCGTGCTTCTTAATCTCGATCATCAGTCCTATCATGAACATCGCCGCGAACGAGTTCGCCGCGCCTATCGGCGCTGCTAGCGCGACGATGCAGCGCGGCACGCCGCCGATGAAATTCACCCATACTAGCGCCACAATATAGACGACGAAAGGCGCCGTCGAAAAAACGCGCTTCACGAATTCTTTCAGCGTCGGGCGCGCCCCGCCGCCGAGCGACGGCAAAGCGGAGACGAGCGCGTAAGTCCCGCCGCAGGCGAAGAGCGCGTTGCCCATGTCGAACATGCAGGTGACGAGGACGCCGTACGGGCCGAGCGCGCTGCCGATGTAAGGCAGCGTGAAGGTCCCTATCTGGTAGCCCGGCAGCGCGAACATGTGGAAAATTTTATCGCGCCGCGTCGAGCGGACCGACATGAACCACGACACGCCCAGAACGACGGCGTTGCACACAGCGCCGAGCGCTATCACGGCAAAAAGTGAAAAATCCTGCTTATAGCTGCCGAAGCCGGTGATAATAGCGGCGGGCAGCGTGATGTTCAAACAGAGCTTCGCGACAGTGTCCGCGTCGCTCTTTGAAAAAAATCCCGCGCGTTTCAGCGCGTAACCCAGAAGTATCATAAAGACGGAGGCCGCGGCCCTCTCAAGCGGCGTTCCCATCGCCTCATCCCCTTACGCAGATATCAAAAAATTCGCCGCGCGTCCGCGCGCGTCTAAAAAATTATATACCATATCTTAACGGCATAGAATCCTCCCTTCCCCACGCACATCGATACGGTCTGCGTATTTCCTTACTGCATCAGCGCGGAGTCCCAGAGCGGTATGGAGCATTCCGTATGCCGGCAAGCAAAAGCCGGAGCGTGGGCTCCGGCCTTGCTTCTGCGGCTTCCGCCGCGGTTCTGTTGGGAAAATGTTTATGCGAACGCCTTATTCAAGCTGTTATTTTTTCATAGTTTCTTTGTCGAAGTAGCAGCTTTTCAGAAGTTCGGCCATCTGCGCAGGCGTGATCTTACGCGGGTTCGAGCCGGTACAGGCGTCGCCTACGGCCAGCTCAGCCACGTGCGGCAGCTTCTCCATGAATTCCTTCTCGTCGATTATGCCGCCCTCGTAATCCTTTATGCGCGACGGTATATTAAGCTCCGCGTTCATCTCGTTGACGCGATTGACGAGAGCTTCAACCAGCTCGGCCGTCGTCTCGCCCTTTAGATGAATGAAGCGCGCTATCTGCGCATACCGCTCTGCGGCCTCAGGCTCCGCAGCGTTGAAACGGATGACCTTCGGCAGGTACATCGCGTTCGCCGCGCCGTGGACTATGTGCCCTCCGCTGAAAGCCGCGCCCGTCTTATGCGCCATCGAATGCGTTATGCCGAGCAGGGCGTTCGAGAAAGCCATACCGGCAAGGCACTGCGCGTCGTGCATCTTATCGCGCGCGGCCATATCTCCGTTATATGACGGGACGAGGTTCGCGCTGATCAGTTCTATCGCGTGCAGCGCGAGCGGATCTGTGTACTCGCAATGCAGAGTCGAGACGTAGGCCTCTATCGCGTGCGTCAGAGCGTCCATACCGGTGTTCGCAGTCAGCTTCTTCGGCATCGTCTCGGCCAACTCCGGATCGACGATGGCGACGTCCGGCGTGATGTTGAAGTCAGCCAGCGGATACTTGACGCCCTTTGAGTCGTCGGTGATGACGGAGAAAGCCGTCACCTCAGTCGCCGTCCCCGAAGTCGACGGTATTGCGCAGAAGCGCGCCTTCGTGCGCAGCGTCGGGAAGTGGAACGGCACGCAAAGCTCATCAAAGGTCGTCTCAGGATATTCGTAGAATACCCACATCGCCTTCGCCGCATCTATCGGCGAGCCGCCGCCGATTGAAACTATCCAGTCAGGCTGGAACTCACGCATCGCAGCCGCGCCGCGCATAACCGTCTCGACCGACGGGTCCGGTTCTACGCCCTCGAAAAGGCGCACCTCCATGCCGGCTTCCCGCAAATACTGCTCGACTTTATCAAGGAAGCCGAAACGCTTCATGCTTCCGCCCCCAACCACTACGAAGGCCTTTTTGCCGCGAAGCGTGCGAAGCTCCGCAAGAGCGCCCTTTCCGTGGTAAATATCGCGAGGTAATGTGAATCTTGCCATAATTTATCTCCTCCTGCCTAGCGCCGTCTTTTGTCCGGCGCATTAGTTATTTCTTTCACGTTTCATATTCTATCCCTACTCTTCCCTTTTAGAAGATACGGAATTTTTATATCGCTATACTGTTATCGATATAGCCTCCTGTCCTCCGCCTTGACAAGCCGCCCGCGCCGTCGGACAATTTGAAGCGGCGTGGGAAACGATTTATTTCACTCGACGCGGAGGTGCCTCTATGTATAAGCTTGTTTTGATACGACACGGGGAGAGTTCGTGGAATAAGGAGAACCGTTTTACGGGGTGGCAGGATGTGCCGCTTTCCGACAAGGGGCTC
>URAG01000106.1 GCA_900545755.1 uncultured Cloacibacillus sp.
TTGAGCTTGTTGAGTTTCTCGGTCTGCTTGATCGCGACGTCTTCAGAAACCGTGAACTGCGCCGGTTCAATGGGCTTTCCGTCCTTGAACTCGTTGACGCCGACGACGATACGTTCCTTGTTGTCGACGGCCTTCTGATACTTGTAGGCGTTGTCGGCGAGCATTCTCTGCTGGAAGCCTTCCTCGATGCACTTCTTCGCCCCGCCCTTCTTCTCGATTGTGTCGAGGAGGTCGAGGACGTCTTTCTCGATGGCGTTGGTGAGCGCTTCAACAGCATAGGAGCCGCCGAGCGGGTCTACGGTCTCGGTGAGGCCGGACTCGTAGCCGACTATCTGCTGCGTACGCAGCGAGAGCGTGACGGCCTCCTGCGTCGGGAGCGAGATGGCTTCGTCGTAGGAAGAAGCGTGGAAGGTCTGGATTCCGCCGGCCGCCGCCGCCATCGTCTGCATGGTGACGCGGACTGCGTTGTTGATGGGCTGCTCCGCAGTGAGGGCCGAGCCGCTCGTAAAGGCGAATATCTTAAGGCGCTGCGCCTCTTCGTCTGTGACGTGGTAACGCTCCTTCATGATGCGCGCGTAGAGGCGGCGCGCCGCACGATACTTCGCGACCTCTTCGAGGAAGTCGAGCTGCGCGGCGAGGAAGAAGTAGCTGTTCGAGGTCGCCGCAACGATGTCTACTCCGCGTTTCACCGCAGCGTCGTAGTACTCGATCATGTCGGCGAGCGTGAAGGCGAGCTCCATCGCCGCAGTGGCTCCAGCTTCCCTGATGTGGTAGCCGGAGACGGCTATCGGCGTCCAATGCGGCAGATGCTTGCCGCAGTACTCGAGAACGTCGACGGAGAGCTTGACGCCGGCCGCCGGCGGGAAGATGTAGGTGCCGCGGCACATGTATTCTTTAAGGATGTCGTTCTGGAGGAAGAAGCCTATCGAGTTCGGATCGATGTTGTTCTTCTTCGCAAAAGCGACATAAAAAGCGAGCATAATTATCGAGTTTGCGTTCGCCGTCGTGCGTATCTGGCGCACCTTCTCAAAAGGAATTCCCTTGAAGAGCGCTTCAATGTCCGCGAGCGAGTCTATAGCGACGCCGACTTTTCCGACTTCGCCTTCCGACATTGGATTGTCGGAGTCATATCCCATCTGCGTCGGCAGGTCGAGCGCGACAGAAAAGCCCGTGCCTCCCTGTTCGATGATGTAACGGAAACGACGGTTGGCTTCCTCGGCCGAGGCGAAGCCGGCGTACTGCCCCATCGTCCAAAGCTTGCCGTCGCGGTACATGTTCTCACGAATGCCGCGGGTGTACGGATAATGGCCGGGTTCGCCAAGCTGGGCCTTGAGATCCTCGCCCTTTATATCTTCTTCGGTATATACGCGCTTCAGCTCGTAGCCCGAGAGCGTCGTATGCTTTCTTTCTTCCGCCATTGAAATTTTCCCCTTTCTGCGCTTTTTATATATTCGTGCCTCATTCTCCAATGAAGCTGATTCGCATTTTCTTGTCGGTGAATATCCGTTCGTCCATAAGCTTGAGGTTTGGCGATATCTTAGGGACAAAGTCCATCTTCGCTATAATATCGCGTTCCACATCGACCCCCGGCGCTTTTTCTATGAGCATAACGCCGTCCTGCACGAGGCGGAAGACCGCGCGCTCCGTTATATAAAGTATATCCTGTCCCGTTTCACGCGCAAAACGCGCCGAGAAAGTCACCTGCTGGACTCTTTTGCGAAACTTCGCCTTTTCCGCGTCTTTTAGTATCGCAAACTTCCCGTCGCCGGTTTTATATTCCATCTGCCCAGCGAGAAAGGTTCCAATGAAGCAAACTTTTTTTGTGCTCTGCGTGATGTCGATGAAACCCCCTGGCCCCGTACAGCGTGCGCCGAACTTTGACACATTGACGTTCCCTTCTTCATCGACCTCTCCGAGGCCGAGTATAGCAGCGTCGAGCATTCCGCCTTCGTACATGTCTAGATTGTCTGTAATAGACATCAGCGCCTCTGGATTGACCGCGGCGCCAAAGGCAACACCGAGAATCGGGAGCCCTCCGAAAACGCCCGTCTCAAGCGAAAAGGTAACTTGATGGCTAATGCCCTCTTCGTTCGCCACGCTTGCAACGCTGTCCGGCATTCCTATGCCGAGATTGACGACAGAGTTGCCCTTTATCTCGAAGGCTGCTCGCCGCCCGCAGATTTTGCGCGGCGTAAGCGCCATAGGCTTTATCGCGTCCAGACGGGCGCGAACATCTCCGATAAGCTCCGGGCGGAACGGCGTACCGTCGTAGCACTGCGGGTGATTCTCAGGCTTTGCAACTACTACATAGTCGACAAGCGCGCCTGGTATCGCGACGTGGCGCGGGTCGAGAACCCCTCGCTTGAATATTCCCTTGACCTGCACGATGACTTTGCCGCCGCTGTTGTGAACCGCCGCAGCCATAGCTGTCTGCTCGCTATAAATCGCCTCTTCCTCAAGCGATATGTTGCCGTATTCGTCGGCATAGCTTCCGCGGATTATGCAGACATCAAGACGGAACGGCTTGTAATGCAGATATTCCGTCCCGTCTATATTAATAAGAGATACAACTTCGCGGCCTGAATTTTTTGCAAGCTCATTGACCTTGCAGCCTTCAAGCCTCGGGTCGCAGAATGTATGAAGCCCTATCTTCGTTATTACACCCGGCGTGCGCGACGCAATAGCGCGCAGCAGATGACCATAGACACCAAGCGGCACGGTGTAACCGGCGATTTGGTTCGAGCTTACTGCGCGCCCTATTGCGGGCGGCATTCCGACGTGCGCCGCGTATATTGACGTGATCAGTCCGGGAGCTTTTATTATGCTGAGCCCCCAGCCATCTTCTGTGAGGTCTCCAGGGGACACTCCGCAGACGGCGCAAAGGCCTTTCGGCGTGCCATGGGCAAGGTACGACTTCGCCATTTCACGCAGTATATCGTCGGGCGCAGAGCAGCCTCCGAACCCTCCGATACCTATCACAGAATTATCTCTAATTAGTGATATTGCAGACGAAGAAGAAATTACTTTGCCCATAACGCCCCTCCTGATACCACAAGTCCCGCCGAATAGTATAAAAGAAAACGGCCGGAAGATAAACCACTAATCAACGCCAGGCGAAAAACTTATTTCGCAGCTGATACTCCGCTCCCGAACTTCGATACAACCCACTTCGTAATATACGGGTAGACTATTATCGAAACGACGAGCACGACGGCCATCTGAGCGGTTACCTGTTCGACATAAGGAGCGTACTTAGGCAGACTCTCTCCGATAACGCGCGGCGCAACGACGGCGAAGCCGCCAAGACATGTCGCAGCGACGGCGGCGTAGCCTGGACGTTTCAGTATAACTCTATCGGCCGCTACCATGATGGGCAGGAATATAAACATGTGTATTGCTATCAAAATAACTTCAGCTATGCCAACGTTGGCTATAGCCTTCATATTTATGCTTGCGCCAAGGCATGCTCCGACGAACAGAAGTATGACCGGCGTCGCCGTTGAGAACATTTTCCTAATTTTTTCATCGGCGTTGGCAAGCACCAAACCAAGCGTGAATGGAACGAGCGTTGACAACGCGCTCATATAATCGAAGCCTGTGCCGTCCGCAATGCCGAGGATGACGAGCGGAGTCGCCGGAACAGCTATAAGGTTGATGATTCCCATAGCGGCCTTGTCGACGTCGTCCCCGTAGGACTGCATGAGCCCCATATAGACGCCAGGGTTGCAGTTGGCTAAGAGAATCGTTATCGCCATCGCGGATACTCCGCAGAAACCGTCTAGGCCGAAAAATTTAATCGTCAGCCACGAGCCTATATAGGCGACGAGAAGACGCACGACGACAAGCACGCCGCCGCGTGAGCAAATCAGGCGGAGATCGCTGTATCTAGCCTGGCTTCCAGCTGTAAAGAGCAATGCTCCAATAAAGGTAATTGCGCCGTAACCGCTGAAAGCGCCGGTCACCGGGCCGCCTATCTTGAGCGCGCCTGGCGCAAAGGTGTTGATGATTGCGGTTATGATCATAGGAACGACCATAATGCCGCCGGGGACTTTGTTTACCTTACCCAGAATATCCATTGGCATACCTCCCAGTCTGGCGCTGCGAAAGCATCCAGCTGTTCGCTGTGCGCCGCTGTGCTGGGACGCGCCAAAAGCGTTCCAGCACAGCGGCGGATAATTTTTAACTACTTCTGCTGCGCCGCTTTGCGCTCGGCTATCTTGTCAGCGATGACGCAGTTGACTTTTTCGTGTCTCTGATCGCGCTCAAGGCATCCGTTGCAGTAGACGCACTTGATCATTTCGTTCTCGCGTCCCTCGACCTGCTTCTTGATCCAGTCAGGATCGGCGAGCGCCGGACGGCAGACGCCGATGAGGTCTGCATCGCCGGCCTGGAATATTTCTTCGCCGTGCTTGAGGTCCTTGACCTTGCCGGAAACGATGACGGGAATGTCGGAGTTGATCTCGCGGAGGGCCCTCTTAATGCCTCTCGAAAGATAAACGTGGCAGCCGTATGGAAGGTTCGCAGTCGCCATGCAGCGGCTTCCGCTGTATCCGGTGTACCACGGGCCGTCTTCGGTCTTGCCGCCGGCGGAGACGCTGATGAAGTCCATCCCGGCCTGCGCGAATATCTTCGCAATTTCAGTCGTCTGTTTCAGCG
Source organism: uncultured Cloacibacillus sp. (assembly GCA_900545755.1). GTDB lineage: Bacteria > Synergistota > Synergistia > Synergistales > Synergistaceae > Caccocola. The sequence goes on from URAG01000106.1 coordinate 4,657, forward strand.
TGTTGCCGCCCATGACGAACTCTTCGCCGGAGATGCGGCATCCTACGCAGTAGTCGTCGCCGACTTCCTTGCGTATGTCTTCCATTATCTCAGTGACGATACGGCAGCGGCCCTCTGTGTTGCGCCCATACTTATCGGTGCGCTTATTCAGGAGCGAGATGAAGGAGGAAAGCGTATAGCCATGGGCCACGTGAAGCTCTACTCCGTCGAAGCCTGCCTTGCGGGCTCTGACGGTGCTGTCGACAAACTGTTTCTTTATTTCATCGATTTCTTCATAGCTGAGGTCT
>URAG01000107.1 GCA_900545755.1 uncultured Cloacibacillus sp.
AAGCCCTCCTTGTACTATTTTATACGTTACTGTACTGGAGGGCTTCTTTATTTGTCTAAATTTTAGGGCTCAGATCATAGTTCGTGGAGGGCTTTTGTTACAACGTTGGGGAAAGGAGCTTCGTCATTCTACGAATTTTTTGAGATGTCCGTAGCCTTTTTCGTCCATCTCTTCATATGGGATGAACAACAGCGAGGCGCTGTTTATACAGTAACGTTCCCCGCTTGGGGATTCTCTGTCGCCTTGGAAGACGTGCCCGAGGTGTGAATCGCCCGCCCTGCTGCGTACTTCGGTCCGCCTCATTCCGAACGACGTATCTTCGCGGTATATCATAGTATTTTCGTCGATAGGTCTGGCAAAGGCTGGCCAGCCGCATGAGCTTTCATATTTGTCTTTTGACGAAAAAAGCGGTTCGCCTGTGACTATATCGACATATATGCCGCGCGCATTATTGCTGAAATACTCGTTCTCAAACGGGGGCTCCGTATTGTTCTTTTGCGTCACGGCGTACTGTTTGGGAGTCAGACGCCGTCTCAATTCCGCGTCGTCCGGCTTCTTATACCGCGCGGCGTCTATCTTGAGGTCTCCCGCCTCTTTTATCTCTCTCGGCGAAATGTGGCAGTATCCGCCGGGATTTTTTGCGAGATAGTCCTGATGATATTCCTCCGCCTCATGGAATACTGAAAGAGGCTCGATTAGCACGTAAAAGCCCTCCGGCGACCGCGCGCGTTCTATCTCGGAGACCGTTTTTACTATTTTCTCAGACTCTTCGTCGGCGTAAAAAACGCCGGTCTGGTATTGTTCGCCTACGTCGTTGCCTTGGCGGTTGGTAACGCTCGGGTCTATGACTTTGAAGAATGCGAACAGCAGCGTCTCAAGCGAAAGCTGTTTAGGATTGTAGACGACGCGTACAGTCTCCTTATATCCCGTGCCGCCGCGACAGACTTCTTCATAGGTCACTTTTTTGCTGTTCTTGCCGTTTGCATAACCGGATACGGCGTCCGTAACGCCCGGTATTGCAGCGACATAGCTTTCAAGCCCCCAAAAACATCCTCCGGCTAGATATATGACGCTTTCCCCGTCTTTTTTTATATAACCTGCGTCTGCCTTCGGTGAACTGTTTGCTTCAGCTGTGCAAGCCGCCGCCAATGTAAGTAGAAGCGCTGCCGTTATGTACATCATGTTGTGTTTCATTTGTCACCTCTTCTTTTGTAATTATTTTAAATTCAGTATAACAATAAAAATTCCCGTTGTCAAAAACAGAAGAGGGGGAGGCTTCACACTAAATTTGGCGGGGGAATGATGCGGCGCTGCCGGGGCTTTCGCACGTCCGACGCGCTCCGGCCGCGCCGCATAAAAATCGGGAGAGACCGGCGGGGCCTCTCCTTTCGCGTTACAGAGTTTTGAAAATTTCGTCTAGCGGCTTGCGCTGCTTGGGGCGTATCTCCCCGTCGGCTGCATAGCCTACGGCGATTATCGCGCGCACCGTGTCGCCCTCAGGGAGGCCTAAAAGCTTTATTACATCCTCGTTGGTGAAGCAGCCGATGATGCAAGTCGCAAGGCCCAGATCCGCGGCTTCGAGCACGAGGTAGGCGGTCGCCATGCCGACGTCGCCTTCGGAGAAGCGCTTAGCGTCGTGGTAGTGCTCCATGACTTTCCTCATGAGCTTCGGCTCTTCGATTTCCGATACGACTATGAAGGCCGGGGCTTTTTCGCTCCACGCGTTGAGCCCTATCTCCTGTGCGATTTTCGAGAGCGCGGCGCGTTTTTCTGCGTCGGTGACTATCGTGAAACGCCACGGCTGGCTGTTGCATCCGGAGGGCGCCAGCGAGGCCGTCTCGACGCAGCGGCGGAGGAGCTCCGGATTCACCGGATCTTCTTTGTAGCTGCGGCAGCTCTGCCTACGTTCGGCAAGTTCACGGAAATTTTCCATAGCAGCAAATCCACGCTAGAAGTCCAGCGTCTCGCCGGGCTTCATGATTACGACGTCGGTGCCCTGCGCAGTCTCTTTGACGTGAAGCTCGAATACAGCCGGATCGGCCTTGATTGCGGGGAAGGTGTTGTAGTGCATCGGCACGACTTTGAGCGGGCGGATGAATCCAACTGCGCGCGCGGCGTCTTCGTAGTCCATCGTGAAGTAGCCGCCGATCGGCAGGCAGGCGACGTCGATCTTTTCAGCTTCAAGGAGTTTCATTTCCATCGTGAGGCCGGTGTCGCCCGCGTGGTAGACTTTTCTCCCGTCTACTTCGATGACGAAGCCGCAGGCGACTCCGCCGTAACGCCCGCCGTCTGCGACTATCGGGTCTCCGTGCCACGCCGGCGTGAGCTTCACGCGGCCGAAGCCGAAGTGAGCGCGTCCGCCGATGTGCATGCCCTCAACCTTTATGCCCTGCTGCGCGAGCCAGCCGGCCGTCTCATTGCAGGTGAATACGGTCGCTCCGGTGCGCTTAGCTATTTCGACGGTGTCGCCGATGTGGTCGCCGTGGCAGTGTGTGAGGAATATCGCGTTCACGTCGGTGAAGTCCGCGGCTTTCGCTGCCGCGAGCGGGTTGCCTGTGAGGAACGGATCGATAAGGGCCTTTAGGCCGGTACCCTCTACGTAGAAGGCGCTGTGTCCAAGATAACGAAGTTTCGGCATTTTGATTTAACCTCCATACCATTGTATTTGTTGCGTGCTTTTATCAAAGCTGTTATAAATTATACCGCGTCGCGCAAGCCAATGCGCGTTTTCTGCGTTTTACGCCGCAACATGAAATCAACGCTGCGTACATGAGAGGAGACGGCGGGCATAAATGCACGCCGTCTCCCATAGTATTTGGTGATGTTTGATGCGAAAAGCCCCGGCCTAAAATTTGCCGGGGCTGTATAGTTGCTGTGCTTTTGTCCGAGCGCCGCGCTTAGGCGAGCGGCTCGACTACTTTTATAGAAAGCTCTTCGAGCTGCTTGGGCTCGACCTCGGAGGGTGCCTCTGTCATCGGGCACTGGGCCTTCTGGTTTTTCGGGAAAGCCATGACGTCGCGTATCGACTTGCTGCCGGTCATGAGCATGACGAGGCGGTCAAGCCCTATCGCAAGGCCGCCGTGCGGCGGCGTGCCGTAGCTGAGCCCTTCAAGCAGGAATCCGAAGCGCTCCTTTGCCGCCTCGGGCGTGAAGTTGAGCGCGCGGAAGGCGAGCTGCTGCATTTCGGGGTTGTGGATTCTTATAGAGCCGCCGCCGAGCTCCGTGCCGTTGAGCACGACGTCGTAGGCGCGGGAGCGTACCTTGCCGGGCTCGGTGAGCATATACTGCACGTCCTCGTCCATCGGTGCGGTGAAGGGATGGTGGACGGCGGTGTAGCGTCCGCTCTCGTCGTCCCATTCAAAGAGCGGGAACTCCGTGACCCAGAGGAAGCGGAAACCCTCCTCGACCATGCCGCGCGCGCGGCCGAGCTCGAGGCGTATCTGCCCGAGTATCTCACAGGCCTTGCGCCAGCTTTCGTCGGCCATGATGAAGAGCGCGTCGCCGTTCTCTATGCCGGAGAGTTCGCGCAGCTTCGCGAGCTGATCTTCGTTGAGGAACTTGACGAGCGGCCCCTTGAGCTCGCCTTCCTTGACTTGGAAGTTCGCCATGCCCTTTGCGCCGAGCGATTTTGCGCGGCCTTCGAGCTCGGAGAGTTCCTTGCGAGAGAGCGTCGCGCCGCCGGGCAGGCGGAGCCCCTTTATCGTGCCGCCGTTCGCGACGAGCTGCGCGAATGGGTTCTCGCCGTCTTTGAAGACCTCTTCGAGACCGATCATCTCCATCGGGATGCGCATATCGGGCTTGTCTATGCCGTATTTGTTCATAGCTTCATCCCAGGTCATGCGCAGGAAAGGCGTCTTGACTTCGACGCCGTTTATCTCTTTGAAGAGGCCGGCGAGGTAGTTCTCGACGAGGGTCATTATGTCCTCTTCGGTGATGAAGCTCATCTCGAGGTCGAGCTGTGTGAACTCGGGCTGGCGGTCGGCGCGAAGGTCCTCGTCGCGGAAGCACTTGACTATCTGCATGTAGCGGTCGCAGCCGGCGACCATGAGGAGCTGCTTGAAGAGCTGCGGCGACTGCGGCAGAGCGTAGAAGCAGCCGGGGTTGACGCGGCTCGGCACGAGGTAGTCGCGTGCGCCCTCGGGCGTGGACTTCGTGAGCATCGGCGTCTCTATGTCGATGAAGCCGTTGCCGGCGAAATAGTTGCGCGTGTAGTGCGTGACATCGTGGCGGATGCGCAGGTTGCGCTGCATCGAATCGCGGCGGATGTCGAGATAGCGGTACTTCATGCGCAGGTCTTCGTTGACGTCGTCGGCGTTGTCGAGTTCGAAAGGCGGCAGCTTCGATGGAGCGAGGACGATGAAGTCTTCGACCAGAAGTTCTACTTCACCTGTCGCGAGTTCTGGGTTCTCCGTCCCCTCGGGGCGTTTGCGTAGCGTGCCTTTGACGGCGAGCACGTATTCGCTGCGCAGCGCGCCAGCACGGTCATGCGCGTCTGCGTTGAGCTCCGGGTTGAACACTATCTGAGTAATTCCGGTCTTGTCCCAAAGCTCTATGAAGATTATCCCTCCGAGGTCGCGGCGGCATCTGAGCCAGCCGTTGAGTACGGCCTTCTTCCCCGCGTCTTCGGCGCGCGGCGTTCCGCAGTACATCGTCCTGCGCCACGATGCGTCAAAATATCTTTCCATTGATTTAAGATCCTCTCCGGTTTATATGATTAAGATTTTTATTCGTTAAGCTTTTAGCTTGTTTATAAGCTGTTCGTGCGTAAGCTCTTCCTGTGTG
>URAG01000108.1 GCA_900545755.1 uncultured Cloacibacillus sp.
CGCGGACGACGCCGTGATGATTTCCGCTAAGACCGGCGAGGGCGTGCCTGAGCTGTTGGAGCGCATCGTGCGGGACGTCCCAGCTCCCTCCGGCGACGCCGGCGCGCCGCTTCAGGCGTTGATTTTCGACTCGGTTTACGACAACTACAAAGGCGTCATCTGCTATGTGCGCGTCGTCAACGGAACGCTGGAAGCTGGGAAGACGGTCCGCTTCATGGCGACGGGTCAGAGCTACCAGCTCGACGAGGTCGGCGTATTCCGTCCGGAGATGGTGAAGGTCGACAGTCTCAGCCCCGGCGAGGTCGGCTTTATCTGCGCGAGCATAAAGACGATAGACGAAGCGCACGTCGGCGACACGATAACGGACGCGGCGAACCCGGCAGCCGAGCCGCTAGCCGGCTATAAGAAGGTGAAACCGGTCGTCTTCTGCGGTTTCTACCCCGTCGAGCGCGAGGACATCAACCAACTCCGCGAGGCGCTTGAAAAATTGCAGATTAACGACTCGGCGATAACATTCGAGCCGGAGAACTCCGCGGCGCTGGGCTTCGGTTTCCGCTGCGGCTTCCTCGGTCTGCTCCACATGGAGATTGCGAAGGAACGCCTCAACCGCGAGTTCGGCGTCGACCTCGTAGCGACCGCGCCGAACGTCGTCTACCAGATAGTGCTGACGAACGGCGAGATCATAGAGGCGCACCGTCCCTCCGACTTCCCCGACCCGGGGCGCATTGAGGAAATCCGCGAACCCTACATAAAGCTCTCGATATTCATGCCGGAGCAGTTCGTCGGCGCGGCGATGCAGCTCTGCCAAGAGAAGCGCGGAACTTACGTAGGCATGGACTACATTACGCCGGAGCGCGTGCGCCTGACCTACGATATGCCGCTTGCGGAGTTCATCCTAGACTTCCACGACAGGCTCAAATCATGCACGCGCGGCTACGCTTCGCTCGATTATGAGCACGTCGGCTTCCGCGCCGCAAATCTTGTGAAGGTCGACGTCCTGCTCCAGGAAGAACCCGTCGACGCCTTCTCCTTCATCTGCCACGCAGACCAGGCCTACCACAGAGGCCACGCAGTAGTCGGCAAGCTCAAGGAACTCATCCCGCGCCAGCTCTTCGAGGTTCCCGTGCAGGCCGCGGTCGGCAAGAAGGTTATAGTGCGAATGAACATAAAGGCCGTGCGCAAAGACGTGCTGGCGAAGTGCTACGGCGGCGACGTGACGCGCAAGCGCAAACTGCTCGAAAAGCAGAAGGAAGGCAAGAAGCGCATGAAGCAGGTCGGGCGTGTTTCGATTCCGCAGGAGGCCTTCCTCGCGTTCATGGACGTCACGAAGGCCGATGACAAATAAACTTATTCCATCTGACGATATTCCGCATAAAGCCGCCGCGCCTAATGACGGCGGCTTTTTTTCGGGGCGGCGCGCCGCGTCGTGCCGCTCGCTTTACGTACATGTGCCGTTCTGCGAGCGCAAGTGCAATTACTGCGCCTTCGAGAGCGCGCCGCCGCGCGACGGCGACTTTGAGCTTTACCTCTCGTCGCTGAAAAGGGAGCTCGCGCTGCGCCGCGCTGAGCTCGGGCGGCTTATGCTCGACACCTGCTACATTGGCGGCGGAACGCCGACGGTGTTGCCTCCGCAAACGTGGGACGGGCTGATCGAAACGCTCGAAGAGTCCTTCGACTTCGCGCCGGACGCCGAAGTTACGGTGGAGGCTAACCCAAACTCGCTGCGCGCGGAACATCTGCTCTCATGGCGCGAATGGCGCGTGACGAGAGTCAGCGTAGGCGTCCAGAGCTTCGACGGCGCGGAGCTTGAAATGATGGGCCGCCTGCACGGAGTTGCGCAGGCGCACGATGCGATATCAGCGGCGCTTGCGGCTGGCTTCTCCGTCAGCGCGGACTTCATCTTCGGGCTTCCGCACCAGAGCCTAGAAAACTGGTCGCGCACCCTACGGGAGGCCGTGCAATCGGGCCTCTCGCATATTTCGCTCTATCAGCTCTCGCTCGAAGAGGGCACGCCGTGGGCAAACCTTCCGCGCGAGGGCCTGCCCGACGGCTACGCGCAATACCGCTGGGCGCAGTGGTACCTTCCGCGCCGCGGCTACGTGCAGTACGAAATAGCGAACTTCGCGCGCGCCGGCAAAGAAAGCCGCCACAACCTCAACTACTGGCGCGAGGGCGAATATCTCGGAATCGGGCCGGGGGCCGCGAGCCTCATCGGCGGCGCGCGAATGAAAAATTCCGGCGTCCTGCGCGAATACGCCGCCGCGCTCGAAGCGGGCAGACTGCCCGTAAGCGAGAACGAGACGCTCGGCGCTGAGGCGCGCGGGCGCGAAGCCGCCGTGCTCGCGCTGCGCACAGCCGAAGGCATAAGACGCGCGGAGTTCGCGCAGAAATTCGGCGCGGCCTCGCTTGCGCGCGTCGAGCGCATAATGAACGACTTTCCCAAAAATCTCTACGAATCCGACGAACGCGGAATCCGTCTTACGAAGAGCGGAATGCGCGTCGCAAACCTAATCTGGGAAGAGCTCGTATGATGCGCGCAAGCGTCAGACCTCGAGCCTATTGCATGGGGTCCGCCTACTACTTGCAGCTCGTGCAATAGGTGTTGCAGCCTATTGCCTGCACGTCCACGGGCTGCGCGCGTTGGGTGTGGACTCCGTGCCTAGGGTGCGCGCACAAAATTCAGCCGCCTGCCCCGCATTTTCAAGAATTTCATATACAATACATTAAGAACATAAATTGAGGGAGGAGTTCCCTTGGACGCAGAGATACAGAAAATAATGAGAAACATCCCGTCGATGGACAAGCTGCTCGCGCTTCCTTGGATAGAGGAATTTGAAGAGCGGCTCGGACGCGAGACGGTGAAGGCGCTGCTCTCCGACCTACTAGCGGCCCAGCGCGCGAAGATAATCAGGAACCGCGACACGGCATTCGACGCAAACACCATCGCGGCTGACGCGCGAACCCTGCTAGCGCGCCGCGCGCAGCACAGCCTGCGCCGCGTCGTCAACGCGACCGGCGTAGTGATACACACTAATTTAGGACGCTCGCTGCTCGCGCGCGAGGCTGTCGATGCAGTCAACGAAGTCGCCGGGGCCTACAACACGCTCGAATACTCGCTCGACCGCGGCGAACGCGGCCAGCGCAACGACCACGTCGAATGGCTTCTCTGCCGCCTCACTGGCGCGGAGGCGGCGCTCGCGGTCAACAACAACGCCGCGGCGGTAATCCTTGCGCTCTCGGCACTTGCGAGGGATAAGGAATCCGTCGTCTCGCGCGGCGAGCTCGTCGAGATAGGCGGCTCCTTCCGCATACCGAACATCATGGCCCTTTCTGGCACGAAGATGGTCGAGGTCGGCACGACGAACCGCACGCACCTGCGCGACTACGAAGCGGCCATAACGGAGGAAACCGCGATGCTGCTAAAGGTCCACCCCTCGAACTACCGCGTCACGGGCTTCCACGCCGCAGTGCCGCGCGAAGAGCTCGCCGCGCTCGCGCACAGCCGCGGCCTCATCTTCATGGAGGACCTCGGCAGCGGGATGCTGATCGATCTTTCTGCGGCGGGCCTTTCGAGCGAGAACGACCCGACTGTAGCTCAGTCTCTCAAGGCCGGATGCGACCTCGTCACCTTCTCGGGCGACAAGCTGCTCGGCGGGCCGCAGATCGGCGGCATAGTCGGCAAGAAAGAACTGATTGCGAAACTCAAGAAATACCAGCTCCTGCGCGCGCTGCGTGTAGACAAGATGACGCTCGCGGCCTTCGAGGCGACGCTCCGCCTCTACCTGCGCGGCAGGTACAGCGACATTCCAACGATAGAGATGATATTCAAATCGGAAGACGAACTTCTCGCCGCAGCGCGGCGCTTCGCGCGGAAGCTTAAGGCCTTCTTCAAAAACACGAAGATACAGCGCGTATATATCGAACCCGTCCCCGTCGAGGATACAGTAGGAGGAGGCTCCTTCCCGCAGTCGGTTCTGCACGGCTGGGCCGTCGCTCTCCGGCTGCCTGAGATGGGCAGCGCCGGCAAGCTCGCCGAGCGGCTGCGCCTCTGCGCGCACCCGGTTATAACGGGCGCTGGCGAGGACAAGATCCTCTTCCACATGCGCACAGTGCGCCCCGGCGACGAACAATGGATACTTGCGGCGCTCGCGGATATACTGCCCTCCGCGCCTGAAAGGAAAATATAAAATGGCTTTCTCTGAGTATCCTTTTGTAATAGGCACGGCTGGACACATCGACCACGGCAAGACGACGCTCGTCAAGCGTCTGACAGGCGTCGACTGCGACCGCCTTTCGGAAGAAAAAAAACGCGGCATGACGATAGAGCTCGGCTTCGCGCCTTTTACGCTTCCGTCTGGGAAAACGGTCAGCATCGTTGACGTGCCGGGACACGAAAAATTCATCCGCCAGATGGTCGCAGGAGCCGCCGGAATCGACGCTGTCATGCTCGTCATAGCCGCAGACGACGGCGTAATGCCGCAGACGCGCGAACACCTGGCTATCCTTTCGCTGCTCGGCATAAAAGCGGGGCTCACCGTCGTCAACAAGATCGACCTTGTAGACGAAGAGATGCTCGAAATGGCGATAGACGACGCGCGCACGCTGCTCGCCGGCACGTTCCTTGAAAACAAGCCGATCGTCCCCGTCTCCGCCGTCACCGGCGCGGGCATCGACGAGCTTAAGGCCGAGCTTCAGAAGATGAACCTCCCCCGCCGCCTCGACCAGCCCACGCTGGAAAAGCTGCTGCGCACCCTGCGCCGGT
>URAG01000109.1 GCA_900545755.1 uncultured Cloacibacillus sp.
CCTGCGGGGAAAGCCCCCATCCACGCCGCGTCGTCCCTGTGCGCCGCGTCGAGCCAGAAAACGCCCGCGCGCGACTTCTTCGCGACGTGCGAGGCGAGCTTCGCGAGCGTCTTCGTAGACGAAATGCCGAGCGAGACGGGGATGCCGCAGCTCCGCCATATCTCGGCGCGTATCGCGCGGCAGTACGCCTCCGCGTCCTCCACGGAAGCGATCGCGAGATTTATGAAGGCTTCGTCTATCGAATAGACCTCCATTGTGTCCGTGAAGCGCGACAGGCAGGCCATCACCTCCGACGAAATTTTGTTGTAGAGTCCGAGCCGCCCGCTCAGCACAGCCGCGCCGATGTGCTCCAGCACGCCGCGCGCCTTGAAGTACGGCTCGCCCATCGCGACGCCCGCCGCCTTCACCTCTTCAGAGCGCGAGACGATGCAGCCGTCGTTGCCGCTCAGCACGACGACTGGGCGCGAGACGAGCGACGGGTCCTCGCGCCGCTCGCACGAGACAAAAAAATTGTTGCAGTCGCAAAGGCCGATAGAACGCTCGGAGTACTTCTTCATGTAACAATCACCCCATAAAGAAATCTGATATATGACTATTTTATGTTATGTCCCTCTGTTGTCAACAATTAGTAATCTACATATATTTTTTAAAACTATTCGGTTCTCAGCAAAAGACGCAGACATACGGAAAACGCAGAATAAGACTTGTCAAAGCAGAAACTATGGAATAATATATCCAGTATTCCACTATTATGTGGAATTGGTTGATGTTTAAAAACAAATATCCTGAAAGGAATTCAAAATGGCCATCAAAAACAAAGAATTGCCGACATTAAAGATTGGTAAGCACCAGCCTAAATATCCCATCATACAGGGCGGCATGGGGATCATGGTCTCCGGCCCGAAGTTGGCCTCCGCCGTCGCAGCCGAGGGCGGAATCGGAACAATAGCCTCCGTCGGTCTCGCCGCATCGTCCGACGGCTTCGACCTCTCGCTCGGTCCGAAAAAAATCAGCGAAAACAACCAAACGATTCTCGCGAAATACATAAAAGAGGCGAAGGAAGCCTCGAACGGCGGCGTAATCGCCGTTAACTGCATGTGCGCGCTAAGCGACTACGAAGACCTCGTCCGCACCTCGTGCGAGGCAGGAGCCGACGTCATCATCTCAGGCGCCGGGCTGCCGCTCAAGCTGCCGCAGCTCACGGAGGGCCACCCCGATACGGCGCTCGTCCCGATAGTCAGCAGCGTCAAGGCCGCCGGCCTCATCATCAGCCGCTGGCTCAAGCACTACAACCGCATTCCCGACGCATTCGTCGTCGAAACGCCTAACACCGCGGGCGGGCATCTTGGAGCGCGCAATGAAGAGGAAGCGCTCGACGGCAAATTCTCGCTCAAAGAAGTCGTCCCCGCGCTAGTGAAATACATCCGCGACCTCGGCCTCAGCATCCCCGTAGTCGCAGCCGGCGGCATCTGGGACTCGAAGGACATAGACGAGGCGATAGAGCTCGGCGCAAGCGGCGTCCAGATGGGCACGCGCTTCGCCGCGACACAAGAGGGCGACGCCTCCGAGCGCTTCAAGGAAGCCTACATAAATGCGAACGATGGCGACGTCGTGCTGCTCAAGAGCCCATGCGGCCTGCCCGGACGCGCGATCATGAGCCCCCTGCTCGAACGCTACTTCTCCAACACTCTCGGCAAGATGACCTGCCGCGCCGGCTGCCTCTCGCACTGCATCTGCAAACTCCAGCACGAGACCTTCTGCATAGCCGACGCCCTCGTCAGCGCCTACCGCGGCGACTGGGAAAACGGCCTCTTCTTCTGCGGCAGCAACGTCTCGAAAGTAAAATCGATAATGAGGGTAAAAGAGCTCATGCAGGAGCTCGTCGCCGACTTCCGCCTGCGCGAGCCGAGCTTCGAGCCCGCAAGATAAGACGGCGGACATTTCACAAAAGAACAAACGCAGAGGCGCGGCGAAAACCGCGCCTTTTTTGTGCGCGCATTTCTCTCGTCACGCGCCACCGGATTTTATGATCTTTATATTTATAGCCATTCGTTTCTTCGTCATATAATATACCCGCGGCTAAACGCACAGAAACGGAGGCGTATGTTCCCCCAATGGAAGAAAACGGAAAAACAAACAGCATAAATCACGAGGGAAACGCAGAGCACGCGGCTAGCCTTCTCGGCGAAGACGACGTGGCGATGCTCGAATACTACCTTAACGACGACGGCGCGCGCAGCTATTTCGGGCGCGGGATGCAGTTTCTAGACGACTTCATAGAATCGGGAGTAAAAGAAGGGCGCTTTACCGATGAACAGGCGCGCGAAGACCTGCAAATCGCGCTCTGGTACGCCTACATTTACAACAACCTCGACCAGTACGGCGCATATTACTCCGTAGCGGAATGGATGCCGGCCTCGGAGAAGAACGCCAAGGGCTGCGGCGCGTGGTACTACCGCTACGCCTGCGCGCTGTTGTACACTGGACAGCTTGAAAAAGCGCGCGAGTACGCGGAGCGCGGCCTCGCCGAAGAACCGTCCTACCCGTGGGGATGGCTGCAAGCAGGCAAACTGCGCAGCCACTTCGGCGACAAAGCCGGGGCGCTCGATGCAGTCGCGCGCGGGCTCGAGCTCGTGCCCGGCGACTACGAATTCACGACGCTGCGCCGCGAGATAGAAGAAGGCCGCACGCTGGAAGAAATGGAATTCCACTGGATAAACCCCGACAGCGACGAGGAACTCCAGCAAAGGCTGGACGCTGACGCGCAGTCGAAGCTGCGTCAGATAGAATGCATCGTGCTCGACGAAGAGAAGCTCGGCAGGATAAAGTCGATACTCGGCATAGAAAATCTTGAACATGCAGGGCCGTCCCGCCGCTTCACATACAAGGGGTGCGGGCGCGAAATCGACGTGGTCTTCCGCATGAACGAAGCTGGGCTTTCAAAAACCGATCCAGAATGGCTGACGGACATGCGGGACAAAATCGACGGCGGCGAGTGGGCGGAAATAACCGACGCCGAAGGAAGGACATACCCGCTTGCAGGCATAGCAGTCTCCCTCGACTATACGACAGACTCCTATTACCTCACAAACGTGGAAAACGGAGAAGCATTCGTCGTACATCGCGACAAAGACGGCGGCATAATCGCGCAGGAAGGCGCGGAAACGCCGGAACGCGAGCCTGAGCTTTACACCGAGGACGAAGCCGCCGCGATACGGGCGCACATTGAAAAATACTACGGGAAAATAAAAACCGTGTCGCACTCCGCGGCAGGGTGCGTCCACCTAGACATCTGCGTCATTCCGCCATCCATCGAGCGCGACTACTACACGCTCGTCACCTCCGGCCTCGGCGCACACAAAATGGACGTGCCTGGCGAACTCGCGCGCTACGGCATAACGCGCGCCGAGCTGCTGATATGCCTGCCGCCCGACTGGAAAATCTCCGACAGCGACGACACATGGCAGTGGCCCGCGAACGTCCTGCGCTGGATAGCGGAAATCGCCTCTGAGCCTGAGACGTGGATAGGCTGGGGCCACACAATAGGTGGCGGACGCTCGTTCTCACGCGACACCGAGCTCTGCGCCGCGTTCCTAGCCGCGCCGCAGAACGTCAAAAACGGAGCTGAACGCGCCGCACTGCCCGACGGCTCGTCCGTATGCTTCTATCAGGTAATCCCGATATACAAGGAAGAACTCGACTACAAGACAGAGCACGACGCGGACGCCCTCTCGTCAAGGTTCGCCGACAGCGGCGTCAGCTTCGTCACCGACCCGCAGCGAGAAAACGTATGCGAGGCGCGCGAGGAAGAAATCCCGCCGGAGCTTATGGACGACGCCGAATGGCACCTCAAAGACCTGCGCGGGAAAAATCTGCCGGTAGACGAAATCGCAGCCTACGGACACATGGCGATATACCTGCGCTGGACCATAGAGCGCGGCCTCATGAGCACGGACTTCACGCGTAAATACGGGAACGTCATAAAAGAAGTCCTCGAAGGTGAAACGACGGACCTTCGCGAATTCGTCCGCGACGAGCTGGGCGGCAGGCTGCTGCACACGCTCTTCGACGAAACAGGCGACGGCTTTGCGTGGAGCTATTATGACTACTCCGATCCCGACGAGCCCTTCTACCCATCCGACGTCGACGCGCACGCAGTCCGGCTGTTCGGCGCGGCGCGCTGCAACTCCGACGAATTCGGACACGAAGCCTACCTTTTTATTCCTTTCGACGAAAACTACTACCAAGCCATGCGCGAAACGCTCGACCGCAGATTTAACAGCCGGGCGCGAAAACAACGGACAAAAGGATAATTCAACCGGCGCAAAATACCAAAAGAACGGCGTCCCGCAACGGACGCCGTTCCTCATAATCTTACATAAAGGCACAATCTACTTCAGAGCTTCACATCCACCCAGAACGAGCTGAACATCTTCTCCCAGCATAGAGCGTCCAGCGGAAAAACATCAAGATCCAATTCGCGGTAAAGCGTGCGCATTCTGCGGAACATTATAATTCTCGCCAAAGGCGCTACGTTCATACGCTGAGGCGGAGCGCAGATTTTCTTCTGTCGGTCCAGACAGGCCCCACGTTTCGCGGCGCCCCGGCGTGCGGATATTGCATAAAGCATAATGGGAGGCCCAATGGGGCCTCACCTTCCGACAAGGTACAGAGACAAGCGCAGGATAAC
>URAG01000110.1 GCA_900545755.1 uncultured Cloacibacillus sp.
TGCCCCAGATAGTTGCCGACCGGGAGAAAGCCCGCGTTGACACCAGTGAGAAAGAGCACGAGGCCGATATAAGTGTAAAAAATCCCTATGACTATCTGCGTGAGCTCCGTGCCGTGCAACCTGAGCTTGAATACCTGAAAGGCTGCGAAGAATACGATTATCGGCATCAGCGCTAGCGCGACCTCGTGGAAGAAGCGCGGGAACTCAGAAGCGAAGAGCGCCCATAGTTCAAGCGAGTCCGCTATTTCAGGCACAACAACCGGCGTGTAGTCGTTGCCGCCTCCGGGATAGACGACGCCGAGCAGCATGACGGTGAGTATCGGCCCTATGGAGCTTATCGCAACGAGGCCGAAGCTGTCGTTCTGCGCGTCGCTGTCGCTGCGTGACGACGCGACGCCGACGCCAAGTGCAATTATGAACGGAACCGTCATCGGCCCCGTCGTAACGCCGCCCGCGTCGAAGGCTACTCCGATATAATCGGCCGGCAAAAAGAACGCAAGCACGATAATTAAGGGATAGAAGATCAAAAGCAGCGTGCGCAGGGAAATCCCGAGGAAGATGCGCAGCATCGCGACGGCAAGGAAAATCCCGACGCCGAGCGCGACAGCGCCGATAATCACGGGATTGGGGATGCTGGGCACCTGCCCCGCAAGCACCTGAAGGTCAGGCTCCGATACAGTGACGAAGGCGCCGACGAGAAAGCTTATAAAAAGCGCGAATCCTAGGCTGCGGCGCTTCGTAACGGCGGAACCGATGTGGCTGCCTATCGGTGTCATCGCCATATCGACGCCGATAGTAAAAAGGCCGACACCGACGACGAGCAGAATGGAGCCGAAGACGAACGCGAGAAGCGCACCCGCCGGAACCGGTATGAAGATGAAGCAGACGGCGAAGACTATCGCGACGACCGGCAGAGTCGACTTCAGCGACTCCGCGAGCTTCGCGGCGATGATTGTATTATCGAGTCCTAGCTTCTTCCACATAACGCAAATTCACGAAGCTGGCGGCGCATTATTATCATGTTGCTGGCCAACGCCTCGCCCCCCTTTCTGAGCCTGAATGACGGCAAAACGATCAAAAACTAGATACGGGCACGCCTGCACTACGTCGTATATTTACATAGTTTTTATAATATTTTATATTTTTGTATATGCACAAGTACGATTCTGTTTGCGCAGCGAAACTGCCAAGTTATTGCAAATTCGAACAGAACCGATACATAAATAAAAATAAAGAAAAATGAAAATCGTCTATAATATTCTGGGAAGTGGCGCGTCTGTGGGGATTCGAACCCCAGACCTTCGCCTCCGGAGGGCGGCACTCTATCCAGCTGAGCTACAGACGCGCGTTCAAACCTTACGCAGTATAGCATATTATGAAGGGAGCCGCCACAGATTATGGACGAAACGTTTTTTATGCGCGAGGCGCTCGCTGAGGCGCGCGCAGCGATGAGCGAAGGGGAAATACCAGTCGGCGCCGTCGTCGTGCGCGGCGAGGAGATAATAGGACGCGGGCGCAACGCACGCGCCGCGCGCAGCTCGCCGCTCGCACACGCCGAGATCGAAGCTGTGCGCGACGCGGCGAAAAACATAAATTCCTGGCGGTTCGACGGATGCGCGATATATGTAACGCTTGAACCATGCGTCATGTGCGCGGGGGCGCTCGTTCAGTGCCGCATGGGGCACGTCGTCTTCGGCGCGAAGGACCCGAAAGCCGGCGGATGCGTATCACTCTACGCGATCCCGCGCGACCCTCGTATGTACCACCGCTGCAGCGTGACGGGCGGCCTGCTCGCCGAAGAGTGTGCGGCGCTGCTAGCCAAGTTCTTTGCCGCGAAACGCAGAAAAGCGTAAAAGAATCCTCTCGCTGCCACGCACGCGAAGCCGCCGCCCATCGGAGAAAACGACGCGATGCGCGCGCCGCGCTTTGACATTGCGCGTACAATAGGCTATAATGCTTCGCGTCCAGTGCGGAGAGGTGTCTGAGCGGTCGAAGGAGCTCGCCTGGAAAGTGAGTGAGGGGGTCAAACTCCTCCATGGGTTCAAATCCCATCCTCTCCGCCATTTTTATGCAGTTATGACGAAAGCCCCGCTTTTTCGCGGGGCTTTCGCTGTATCTTACAACTTTGCGCGCCGGGTCATTTTTGCCCGTAGCGGCGCGACATGTCATCTGATTCGTTCTTTATCTCCTCAGGCGTGAGAGGCACGCCGCCGCCGCGCAGCGCGGTTAAGAAATATATTTTCGCAAAGATTTCGAGCATTTCGCATTTGAGCGCCGCTTCGGAGAGCGAAGCGCAGGCGCAGAGCGCTCCGTGGTTCGCGAGCAGGACGCCGCAGCCGGAAGCGAGCGCGCCGGCTGCGCTGCGCGCGAGCTTCTCGGTGCCTATCGGCGCGTATCCGGCGCACGGCACCGCGCCGCCGAAGAGCACAGCCTGGTTGTCGGTAAGCGCCGGCATCGGCGCGCGCAGCGCCGCGGCGGCGGTCGCGTAGACCGAGTGCGTGTGTATGACGGCGTTCACGTCCGGGCGGCGGCGGTATATCTCCGCATGCAGTTCACGTTCAACCGACGGCTTGCGGAAGCCTTCAAGCAGTTCCCCGTCCAACGAGAGCACGGGGAGGTCGTCGGGCGTTAGTACGTCGTAGTCCATGCCGCTCGGCGTTATTATCATGCCGCGCGCGCAGCGCATGCTGAAGTTGCCGCCCGTCCCCTGCACGAGCCCCTTCGCGAGCATCGCGCTAGCCGTATCTATTATTTCGCGTTTCGCCCTGTTTTCGTCCATTGCGCCGCCTCCTATGATTTTTTCGCCGCCTCCGTCCGCGCCAGCCTCTGCGTGAGCGGGAGCATAAGCAAGTTGATGAAGGCCATCGAGAGGAACACACCGTTTATCGACATGCCGGCCGCTATCATAGCGGACATAAGCGCGGCGGCTATGACCATGCCGAGCGAGTCTATTATATTGAGCGAAGCTATAGTGCGCGCCATATGCGTCTCCGGCGTGAGGTTCTGCATCATCGCGTACATCGGTATACTGTAGAGGCCGCCGCTCGCGGCTATGAGGAACATAGACAGTATTATGAGCCACGCGCGCCCTGACGAGAGGAACGCGCCGACGCCTGAGAGCGCGCCGCCCAAGGCCCGCTGCGGGCTGACGATGTAGAGCATGACTATGAAGACGCTTATCGCTACGAGACTCGCCGGTACATATTTCCCGCTGACGCGCCCTCCGAGCAGCTTGTTGCAGAATGTAGCTCCGAAGCCTATGCCGACGGTAAAGACTACGAGGAAGAGCGTCGAGACCTGCTCATCGCCGCCGATTATGTCTTTTGCGAACGACGGGAACTGCGCGAGGAAGACCGAGCCCAGGAACCAGAACCAGCTTATGCCGATTATCGACAAGAATACGGGACGGTTGGGTACAGGGTAGGTTATGAGCTGCCACGTAGAGCGGAAGAGGTTGCGGTCAATCCTCAGCTCGGGCGACGCTGCGGGCAGAACTGGGATGAATCGGCTCGCTATGTAGCCGGCCGCCGCTACGCCGACGACACCCGCGGAAATATAATAGCGGCCCAGCGGCGACATAATGAAGAGGCCGCCGCACAGAGTCCCGGTCAGTATAGCGACATTCGTCCCCGCGTTGACGAGGCCGTTGCCGGCTACGAGCTCGTCTTCGCGTAGCAGCTGCGGCAAAACGCTGTACTTTAGCGGTCCGAAAAAAGTCGACTGCGCGCCCATGAGAAAGAGAAGCGCTATGAGCCACCAGAGCTGGACGTAGTGGAACGCCGCCGCCGTCATCGCCATCAGGATTATTTCGACGAGCTTGATTATGCGTATGAGCCGCGACTTTTCGTATTTGTCAGAAATCTGCCCCGCGAGCGACGAAAAAAGGAAAAAGGGCAGGATAAAAAGCCCTGCGACGACCGTTATAAGTATCTGAGCGTTGAGATGATATTTAGCCGCGAGGTCGAAGGTTATAAGAGTGACGAGCGCGCTCTTGAACAGGTTGTCGTTGAACGCGCCGAGAAACTGCGTAAGAAAGAGAGGCACGAAGCGGCTGGTAAGGAAAAGTGCAAACTGGGATTTTATGCCGGTTCACCTCGTTGTCATTTCTTCACTTCGTCGAGCGATATGCCGCGGGTGTGCTCAGTCTTGACCCATTTGCCCTGGTCTTTAGCGAGGAAAGCGGCGCGGAAGAGTATCGGAATCCAAGTAAGGCCGAACCAGAAGTACGAGAGAGTATACTTAACGTAACGCAGCGTAAATTTCTTTTCGTGGAACGACGGCCCTGCGACGGCGCAGAGCAGGCAGAAGCCTATTATCGAGACGACGGGCATCCCGAAGAAAAGCGCCCAGTCCAGCATCGTGTGAGGCACATCCGCCGAAGGATAGAGCACCATGTTGTTGACAAGCGTGAATGCCATGCCCGAAAGCATGACGACGATGCCGAGGCAAGCCTTCGCTGGCGCGAGCAGATAGAGAAAGAGGTCGAGGTATTGTAGGCGGCCGGTAGTGAAGAAGCTCTTGAGCGCCGGACGCCCGTAGTGCCAGAAGACCCAGTAATGGCCCTGCATCCAGCGCGTACGCTGACGCACGGATATACGCATGTCCTGGGGCTTCTCGTCGTAGATTACC
>URAG01000111.1 GCA_900545755.1 uncultured Cloacibacillus sp.
CGGGGCTCATGGGCTCCCTACTCGTCGGCGTCATGACCGCGAAGGCGCTTGCGCAGGGATGGGGGGTGCCGCTCATCGGCGTCAACCACCTCGAAGGGCACATTTTCGCGAACGTCGCGCGCAAAGCCGGCGACGAACGGTCCGTTCCAGAGCCTCCCTTCATCTCGATGATAGTCTCAGGCGGGCACACTGAAGTCGTCCTTGTGCGCAGCTTCGGCGATTACGAGCTGCTCGGCTCGACCCGCGACGACGCAGCGGGCGAAGCCTACGACAAAGTTTCCAAAGTCCTCGGCCTCGGCTATCCGGGCGGCCCCGTAATAGACCGTCTCGCCGCTGGGGGCAATCCAGAGGCTTTCACGCTCCCTATCCCGCTCGCCGGCAGTAAAGAAATCGAATTCAGCTTCAGCGGACTTAAGACGGCCGCGATAACGCTCATCGAAAAAGAAAAGGCCGAGGGCTGCGAATTTCCGCTCGCCGACGTCTGCGCCTCGTTCCAGCGCGCCGTCGTTGAAAGCCTGCTGTCGAAGCTCAAACTTGCGATAAAGAACACCGGCGTTAAGCGCGTCACGCTCTCCGGCGGCGTCGCCGCGAACTCCGCGCTGCGCGCCGCGCTCGCGGACTACGCGAAATCGCGCGGCGTCGAGCTCTTTTTGCCGCCCCGCGCGATGTGCACCGACAACGCCGCGATGATAGCCGCGGCCGGGCACGCCTCCTACATGCGCGGAAACCGCTCGACCCTCGCGCTCTCGCCGAACCCGTCGTGGAGCGTATGGTAAATACAAGAAAGGACGGACAAATATGCCCTCCAAAGAATGGCTCACAAAATACGAAGCAGTGAAAGAAAAGCTCCGTTGCAAGAAAGATTTGGACGCCTACTTCACCGAGAAGGAAATCGGCGGCGTCAAGGTCGACACGCTTGAAATAGGCTCGGCCAGCTTCCCGACCGGAGAAGTCATAGCCTGTGACCCGTTGGTGGACTTTGAGGGCGCGCGCCCCTACATTCAGACGATTCCGGCTGGCACATACCCCGTTACGATATGCGTCGTGCCGAGCGAAAAATACGGAGACCGCTACGCATGCGTCAAGGTCGCGGTCAGGGGCAAGAAGCCCGTGCGCTGCGAGCTTGCGGTGAACGGAGACGAGGATTTCAACGGGCTCGAGGAGGGCGACTTCTTCGGCTTCTGCGTAGACGCTGGAATGGGCTGCGTTGCTGACGTAAAAACTCAGGAAGCGTTCAAAAAATACTGGGAGAAGCGCGAAAGCGAAGAAGATGGTATCGATTACTACAACGACCTTTTCTGCGGCCTTCTTGAAGAAAACGCCGAGGCGAACCCAAAATACCAGCGCGAAGGCGGCGACTGGCTGAACTGGACCGTCCCCGGAACCGGGCTCGCCTTCCCAATCTTCGCCTCCGGCTGGGGCGACGGCGTATATCCCGCCTATTTCGGCTATGACGCTGACGGCAAAGTCTGCGGCATATATATCCATTTCATCGACGTAGAAGAGGATTACAAAGACGACTGCGTGGAAGAGGAAGCATAGTTTTTGCCGCCAATCACGATACCGCATCGGCGTATAAAAAACAGCCCGAAGCCGGTTACCGGCCTCGGGCATATTTTTGTGGATGGTTCGTAAATTTTATTTCTTCAGACCTTCCACAAACTCCTTCATGCGTTTCATGCCTTCCTTGATGTTCTCCATCGAACAGGCGTAGGAGAGGCGGATGTAGCCTGGGGCGAAGAAGGCCGTGCCTGGGACTGCTGCGACGTACTTCTCGTTCAACAGCATTTCGCAGAACTTCATGTCGTCGGGCACGGGGCAGCCGGTGATGTCCGCGAATACGTAGAAAGCGCCCTCGGGCTCGCGGACCTTGAGGCCGGGGATGTCGTTTATCATGTCGACGATGACGCGGCGGCGCTTTTCAAACTCCGTGCGCATCTTCTCGACGTCCTCCTCTGCGCCGGTGATAGCGCCGTACGCGCCCCACTGCGCGATGGAGCTCGCGTTTGACGTCAAGTGCGTCTGGAGCGTCGCCATCTTCGCTATTATATCCTCCGGCCCGAGCGCGTAGCCGATGCGCCAGCCGGTCATGGCGTATGTCTTGCTTACGCCGTTGACGATTATTACGCGATCCTTCACCTCTGGTACCACGTCTACGATGTTGACGTGCTTGGCGGGAGCATATGTGAAGCGCTCATACATTTCGTCGAATATTATCCAGAGATCATTTTCAATCGCGGCTTCGGCGATCATGCGCAGCGTCTCCTCGGGGTAAATTGCGCCAGTCGGGTTCGACGGCGAGTTGACGATTATGCCGACCGTTTTCGGCCCGATTGCTTCGAGCAGCTTCTCTTTCGTTGGAAGGAGACCCGTCGACATAGTGTCGACGACCTTTTCGACGCCGCCAGCTAAATGCAGCTGCTCGACGTAGCTGACCCACGCCGGGGCGAAAAGCACGACTTCGTCGCCGTCGTCGACTAGCGCCTGCATCGCTTCGTAAAGCAGCGGCTTAGCGCCGGATGCCACGATTACCTCGGCGGGTGTGTAGTCGAGACCGAAACGTTTTTTGTAATAATCGCAGATTGCCTGGCGTAGCTCGATGATGCCGGTATTCAGCGTGTAGTGTGACTCGCCGCGCTTGATGGCCTCAACGGCTGCGTCGTTCGCGGCCTTCGGCGAGCCGAAGTCCGGCTCGCCCATGCTGAAAGAAAGGACGGGCTTTCCTTCGGCTTTCATATTTTTAGCCGCGGCGGAAATACTGACGGTCGCTGACGGAGCTACATTTAAGATTCTCTTTGAGAACTTCACTTTTATATCCTCCTCATCCTAAATGACAAGTTTAATATATTTCGCGGAAAAACGCGAAAATACAGCAACTATAATATCACATGGCCGTTTTTGTAACAATGCTTTGGCGTATATCGCCTTTGTATCAATCGCAAATATCAGCTTTGACGCTTATATTTATTAGGATGTTTACATAATTTTCACATTTGTGCAGAGTTGAATATCATGATAAAATATGAGCAGTTACCAGAAACACAAGCAACATAACGAATGGAGGAGTTGCTATGGAAGTACGTTTCTTTACACGCAATGTCGAACTCCCCGGAGACATTAAGGACTACATGGAGAAGAAGCTCGTCAAGATTGAGAAATTCTTCGACCGTATCCTTGACACTCAGGTCGTGCTCAACTATAAGCGGGGCATGAACGTGGTCGAGATAACCGCTAACGTAAACGGCGTCATCATGCGCGGCGAGGACTACGCTCCTGACCTCCGCAAAGCCTTTGACAAGGCGCTGAAAAATATAGAACGCCAGGTGAAGAAGCATAAGAGCTACCTCACAGACCGGGCTCGCATGAAGGTTCAAGATATATCCTTCGATATAGATCCTGACATAATGACGCCGGCAGCGCCGGAAAAAGAAGAGCCGCACGAGATCGTCAAGAGAAAGAAGTTCTCCGTAGACGTCATGACGCCGCTTGAGGCGACGATGCAGATGGATCTTCTAGGGCACTCCTTCTTCATCTTCAAGAACGACGAAACAGGCGAGATAAACGTGGTCTACCGCCGCGAAGAAGGTGGCTACGGCCTGCTCGAACCGAAATAAACATAAAAAACGTGCAGACGCCGCATAGCGACAGCAAGCCCCTCCCATTCGGGAGGGGCTTGCTGTCGCTACATGCAGGATTTTTGATGCTGCGCAGGCCTATGCGCGGCTCTGTTCGTACTGAAGATCTTTAAAGTAGGATTTCAGAAAGCGAAGGAATGTTTTCACCTCCGGACTCATTTCCTTGTTTTCTGGCCACGTCACGGAAATGTTGCGGCGGCATACGGGGTTTCGTATATGTATCAGCTTTGCCTTATGGCGCTGTATCTTACCCCACGAAAGCTCAGGCCATAGCGACACCCCGAGGCCTGCCTCAACGAGGTCGCGCAGCGTGTGCGGGTTGTCGCTCTCAAAGGCTATGTTTGGGCTGTACCCGCAGAGGTCGAAGAAATGCGACATGATGGCGCGCAGCCTGTAATTCTTGTTCAGCATCAGGAAGCGTTCCTGCTTCAGGTCTCTCAGGTCGACTGACTCGTATATTGAAAGCGGCGACGCTAGCGGAACGGCAAGTTTTATGTCCTCGCCGAGCACAAGCGCGCCGTTGATCGGAAGAATGTCCGGGAGCGTTGCCGTGATGCAGAGGTCGAACTTTGTAACGGAGTGCTCCTGCGTAAGGTAAAAGTTAATAAGCGGTTGCTCTTTTTTGAATTTTGACAGAATGTCAGGAAGCAGCGATGATGTCGCGAGAACGTTGAAGGCGATCGTCGATTCCTTCGCGCCAGAAGCGACACGCATCTCATTCGGAAGGTTGTCGAGCGCGCCAATTATTCCCTTAAGCCTTTCCTGCAGTACGCGTCCAGCGTTGTTGAGCTCTATCTTCTTGCCCTTCCTCTCAAACAATGAAGCGCCAAGCTCCATTTCCAGCTGCTTTACCGCCTTACTGACTGACGGCTGCGAAATATGCAGTTCATCGGCGGCTTTTGAAAAATTTTCGTACTTCGTTACCATAAGGAAATATCTTAGCTGAAAAAGCTCCATGTCTATACTC
>URAG01000112.1 GCA_900545755.1 uncultured Cloacibacillus sp.
ATGCAGCCGCACGGCTTCAATATCGGCATGAACATCGGCAAGGTTGCGGGCGCGGGCATAGACCAGCATCTGCATATGCACATCGTCCCGCGCTGGAACGGCGACACGAACTTCATGCCCGTAATCGGCGAGGTACGCGTGCTCTCAGAGTCGCTCGCTTCGACCTACTCGCGCCTCAAGGCGATATGGCCGGAGATAGAGTAACGGCCTTCCGCGCGCCGCGCGCGGACTGCGACGCGGAGTTTACGGAGAAGCGCTCGCGCTTCATCGGCTCCGTGCGCACCGTGCTTTCTGCGGACGAGGCGGCGGAGATTATAAAGAAATTCCCAGAGCTCTATCCGAAGGCCAACCACCACTGCTGGGCCTACAGAATAGGGACTGGGACGGCGCTCGAACATTGCTCCGACGCGGGCGAGCCCTCCGGCACGGCGGGCCGCCCGATACTCGGCGTCATAAAGCGCCATGAGCTGACCAACACGCTTATAGTCGTCACGCGCTACTTCGGCGGCATAAAGCTCGGCGTGCGCGGCCTGATCGACGCCTACAAAGCCGCCGCTGAGCTCGCCGTCGAGCAGGCCGGTGCGGTCGAGATGGAGTTCCACAATGCGCTGCTGCTTCGCTGTGGCTACGACTACTCCAAAACTCTCGACACGACTCTGCGCAAATGGGGCTTCACGGAAGACAGGATAAAGACAGAGTACGGCGAGGACGTAGCCGTGCGTCT
Source organism: uncultured Cloacibacillus sp. (assembly GCA_900545755.1). Lineage (GTDB taxonomy): Bacteria > Synergistota > Synergistia > Synergistales > Synergistaceae > Caccocola. Next base: position 725 of record URAG01000112.1, read on the forward strand.
CGAAGTGCCGCTCTCAATGCGGGAGACGATGGAGGCGCCGCTCGCTGAAATGCGCGCGCGTTCGTTCCTTACGCAATTCGAATGGAACGAAACGCCGCTCGTGCGCGAGAAATGGCGGTAGCGATTATATAAACAAGCCTCCGCTTCCGCGGAGGTTGTGCCGCCGACTTTGCTTTGCGGCAAAAACGCGCCCGCGCGTAGCGTGAGAAAGATAATTTCCCGAAAGGAGCCATGCCGGTGACCGCCCTCCGGAAAATCCTTCCAGCCTTTATAATTGCGCTCGCGCTGCTTGTCCTTCCAGCGCCCGGCAGCGTTCCCAAAGCCGCTGCTAGCGATTGGCCGCTTGAAATTGTAAACGAAAGCGGCGTCAAGATAACGTCGCTGCGTATATCTTACACCGGCGCGGAAAAATGGTCGGAAAACCGCGTCGTGACGCCGATCCCCAACGGCGGCGCGGCGGAGCTCGACATAGGCCGCGCCTCCATACTAGGCATCAGCGACATAAAAATAACGGCCGGCGGCCGCGAAGTGGTTTGGCGGCGGCTTCCAATACTCGAGATATTCTCCGTCACAGTAAACGAAAAAATCGAACCTCGGTACGAACGCATTAAGCTCGGCGCCTGATAGGACGCGAAGCGGCGCGGCGCGCCGCCCGATAGAAACAGACGACTGAATGATACAATAAGCCAACCGTCAAAGACGAAATGACAGAAGGAGCCGATGAAATGGCTGAGAACAAACGGATATATCTCATGCGCCACGCGAAGCCGGAGCTGCCGTTCTGGGGCCGCGTCTATTACGGGAGGACGGACTTCCCGCTCTCTGAGGAGGGACGCGCCGCGGCGGCGAAGACAGGCGAGCGGCTGCGCGGCATGATAACATTCGACGCGCTATACACGAGCGGCATGAAACGCGCCGTCGAAACAGCCTCGCTCGCCGTCCCGGAAATGGCGGGAACCGCAGTCCCCGAACTGCGCGAGGTAGACTTGGGCGACTGGGACGGACGCTCATACGACGAAGTGCGCGAGCAGTTCCGCGAGATATACGAGCGCCGCGGCGTAGAGTTCGCGCGCACCGCGCCGCCCGGCGGCGAGAGCTTCGAAGAGATGCAGCGCCGCACAGTGCCGGCCTTTGAGAAAATTGCCGCGGCGCATGAAAGCGGCAACATCCTGATAGTGGCCCACGGCGGCGCGATATGGAGCATAATCGCGCAGCTCTTCGGCCTCGACCTCAACGACATGTTCTTCTTCCCGCTCGACTACTGCGGCATAGACGTCGTAGAGCCCTCCTGCGGAAGATGGCGGCTCGTAAAATACAACTGGACGCCTTGCCTTTTATAACGGCTGATCCGGCGTGCTTATCCCGCGTAGGTAGCAGGTTAAAGTATGGGCAAGTCTATACAGCTGTCACCGTATAGCGATCCAACGTCATATATTTGTGAGGAAGACGCCGGCAAAAATTGCTTTTGACCGGCGTCTTTCGCGCGAACCGTTGAAATGGGCGGCGACGCCGTATGCGGTATCGCGATCACCGGACTTTGCAGTGTAAGGGAAAAAGTTGCGCTCATTACCGGGACGAAAGCGTGGGGGAAGTTTTTACCATCGCGCCAGCGGCCGCCTTTACCGTCGCCACAAATTCCCCTTATTTGTCTGCTACAATAGCCTCGAACAAAAAATATATGCGCGTTGCGGATAGGGGTAATTCGTATGAAAAATAAAGGGTTTGGCGTTGTCAGCGTCATTGTGGCGGTAGTTTCAATAATACTTCTCGCCGCTGCGGCGTGGCTCGGCGCGGAAGCTGTGAAAAAGCGCGGGGTTGAAAAGGGGACGGAAGCGCTCGCGGCTGGCGATTACGCGCAGGCGGCGGAGTACCTGGCGCGTGCGGAGAAATTCTCGCTGCGCAGCGACGCATCGGTGCTGACGGCGCTCGGCGAGGCGCGCGAAGGGCTCGGCGACAAGCCGGCGGCGAAGGAATGCTATTCGCGCGCAATCGAGGCCGACGGCGCGCACGCCGCGGCGCATTACAGGCTCGCCAAGATATATATAGAAGAAAAGAATTTCGAAGCGGCCCGCACGGAGGCCGCGGCGCTTGAAAAGCTCGGCACGGCGGAGGCCTCGCAGTACGCGAAGGAGCTTAAGCAGGAAATCGGCCTCGGCTCGGTCAAGAGCCTCTTTGACGGCATCGTCGAGAAGGTCCTGCCCGAACTCGGCATCGGCGGCAAGTCCGCGGAATCGGGTGATGTGAAGTGACCCGCCTTCTGCGCTTAGCGTTCGCCTCGCTCGTCATAGCGGCGTCTGCGGCGCTCGCCGCTTCGCCCGCGCTCTGCGCGGACGCGCCAGAGGTGATAAACAACAAAAAGACGGTGCTGCATAAAAACTTCTTCGACATCCCCGTCGCGCTCGTCCCGAAGATGGGCTACAACTTTGAGAAGATCGAGGGCGGCGTCGTGGACAAGAAGCAGAAGGTTTCGTTCGAAGGCACGCTGCTCCACATGCCGTACTCGCGGCTCATCGACGAAATATCGCACAATGCTCTTAAAAAGGGCGGCATGGAGGTGAAGTCGCGCTTTTCATTCATCTGGAACGGTTGCCGCGCGGAGCTCATGAAGATATTTGCGGGCGGCCGCGGCGGCACAATAGGCAAGTGGGTGCTCATAGTCGACCGCGGAGCCGACAAATGCTGGATGATAAGCGGTTCCTACAACTCGAAAGACATGCGCGCGGCGCAGTTCGTCCTTGACATGATACGCAGCGCATGGTGGGAAAACGGCAATAATGAAGGCGCATCCGGCTGGCCGCTCTACGGCGGCATAGACCCGAAGGGCACGCCCTTCCGCCTCGCTGGATTCCGTCAGGACGCGCTGATATACACGAAAGACGGCAGAATCCCGACGCAGGCCGCCGACCAGGCGCTCTTCGTGGTATCCTCGGCGGCACGTGAATATATGGCGCCCGAGAAACGCGCCGAATTCGCTGTTGCCGAGATAAGAAAGGTTGAACGCGGAGCCGCGCTTGAAATAATTTCGCAGACGGAAGAGACGATAGGCGGCACGCCGGCAATCGTCATAGCGGCGAAGACGAAGGACAAAGCGCAGGCGCTGATATTCCAAGCCGCGCTATTTCACGGGCAGCGCGTGACGATGCTCGTCGGGATAGCACGCGGCGAGACGGCCGCAAATCTTGCGCACTTCCAGAAGCTCGCCTCGACATACTCCGAAAGCCCCGCCGCTAAAAACGCCGTTCCTGAGGCACTGAAACGCATAGCCGCGGCGGCTTCGATAGGCTAAAAAATAATAGTGCGCCGCCGCAACGCGGCGTATGACGGTAAAAAAGGAAAAGTCCGTAAAATTATGAAAGGAGCGAAAATGATGAAAAAGCTCATATCCGCAATGCTCGCGCTGCTAATGCTTGCGTCCGCGGCGATGGCGAACCCTGGGCCTCCGCCCAGGCGCGGCGGTCCGGGGCCTGGCAGAGGCCCAGCAGTGCGTCCGAATCCAGCGCCGCCTCGTCCAGCGCCGCGGCCTGGCGTACAGCGACCGCCAAGG
>URAG01000113.1 GCA_900545755.1 uncultured Cloacibacillus sp.
TTCCGAATGTGCTGCGCACTCCGGGAACCGCTGGACGCTGGCGTAGCGCGAGCGCAGGCGGTATGTTCTCTATGCCGTCGATCTTCGCTTCCGCGGCCTGCGTCATGCGCCGCCGCGTGTACGCCGAAAGCGCCTCAAGGTAGCGCCGCGAGCCCTCTGCGTACAATATGCCTAGAGCGAGCGACGACTTGCCGGAGCCTGAAACTCCGGCGACAGCGACGAGCTTGCCGAGCGGCACCTCGACGTTTATGTTTTTTAGATTATGCACGCGCGCGCCGTAAATCCTAACCGCGCGCTCCGCGTTTGCTTCGTTTCCTTTATCGTATGATTCCATAAGAATTCTGCTCCGTGACGGTAAATTCCGCGGCGCGGCCCTACGCGCGCCGCCGCTTCAATATTATCACCCGCGGCGCGCGCGCGCCATAAAATTCCGCGAGCGCCGCCCGCCCGCCGACTTTGAGTTATAATTACGAAACGACGCAAATGCAGGGGAGGTGCCTACATGGACGCGGATAAAATAATCGGCCGGCTATATGAAAGCGGCGGCGCTTCGCGCGAAGAGCTCGAATTTCTGATAGACGGCAGAAACGACGAAACCGCGCAGAAATTATTTGCGCTCGCGCGGCGGCGCGCGCTCGAAAATTACGGCAACGCAATATACGTGCGCGGCCTGATCGAAATATCGAGCTACTGCAAAAACGACTGCCTCTACTGCGGCATCAGACGCAGCAACGGAAACGCACAGCGCTACCGCCTCACGAAGGACGAGATACTAGAATGCTGCCGCGAGGGATACGCGCTCGGCTTCCGCACCTTCGTGCTCCAGGGCGGCGAAGACGCATATTACACGGACGACATAATGACGGACATCGTCGCCGCGATACACGCCGGATATCCGGACTGCGCGATAACGCTCTCTCTTGGCGAGAAAACGCGCGAGACTTACCAGCGCTACTACGACGCGGGCGCAAACCGCTACCTTCTGCGCCACGAGACGGCGACGCCCGAGCATTACGCGAAGCTGCACCCGAAAGAGCTCTCGCTCGCGCGCCGCATGAAGTGCCTGCAAAACCTGAAAGAGACAGGCTATCAGGTAGGATGCGGCTTCATGGTAGGCTCGCCGTATCAGACGACGGCGGACGTCGCGCGCGACCTGCTCTTCATAAAAAGTTTCGCGCCGCAGATGGTGGGCATCGGCCCCTTCATTCCGCACCACGACACGCCGTTCGCGCACGAACCTGCGGGCACGGCGGAGCTGACGCTATTCCTGCTCGCAATAGTACGGCTGATGAACCCGAAGGTGCTGCTGCCCGCGACGACGGCGCTCGGCACCGTCGAGGGCGATGGGCGCGAACGCGGGATACTCGCAGGCTGCAACGTCGTGATGCCGAACCTCTCGCCTCAGTCGGTGCGTAAAAAATATATGCTCTACGACAATAAGCTGAGCGGCGGCGAGGAGGCCGCAGAGGCGCGCGCCGCTCTCGAAAGGCGCGTCGAGGCGATAGGCTACCGCGTAGTGACCGGACGCGGCGACTACGTGGGCTAAAGACAAAAACACGGCCCGCTCGGGCCGCACAAGGAGGAAACATAAATGCGCAACACTTTAAAAATATTTCTCGCGGCGGCGATCATAGCTGCGTGCGCGGGAGCGGCGGCGGCCGAAAATTGGCCCTTCTTCAAAAACGACATGGAAAGAAGCGGGAACTCGCATCGGCCGGCTGGCGCGGCCTGCTCGTTCAAAGGCGAGGTCGAATGGAGCGCGCAGGTGCCCCCCGACACGTCGTCGTCGCCCGCCGTCTACGGCGGCACGATATACGTCGGCTCGAACGACGGCGCGATGTACGCCTTCAGCCTGAAGACCGGCGAAGAGCGCTGGAAGTTCGACACGGGGAACTGGGTATCGACGGCTCCGGCCGTCTACGGCGGCCAGGTGTTCGTCACGAGTTACGACAGCAGGCTCTACTGCGTCGACGCGCTGACCGGCGACCAGCTTTGGCAGTTCACGACCTCCAACAACGTTCAGAGCTCGCCTGCCGCGGCTGACGGCGTCGTATATTTCGGCTCGGACGACAATTACGTCTACGCCGTGACGATAAAGACCGGCTGGCAGAAATGGAAATTCAAAGCCGACGCGGCCGTGACGGGCTCGCCGGTCGTCGCCGGGGGCGTCGTCTACGTCGGCAACAGAAACGGCAAGCTGTACGCCATAGACTGCGCGACGGGCAAACAGAAATGGCGCGCGATAGTCGGCGGCTCAATAACCTCGGCGCCCGCCGTCGCGGACGGCCTGCTCTATTTCACGAGCCAGGACGGGAAACTCTACTGCGCTCGCATAAAGCACGAGGCCGTGATATGGAGCTACGACGCGAACGCGCAGATAGAGACCTCGCCGCTCGTCGCGAACAAGCGCGTCGTATTCGGCGACATATCTGGCAAGGTGACGGCGCTCGACGCGCAAAGCGGCGCGCGGCTCTGGACGTTCGATGCTGGCGGCTCAGTCTTCTCTTCCGCTGCGTACCATGACGGTACTATATACGTCGGAGCAAACGGAGGCAGACTCTTCGCGCTCGACGAGACCACCGGAAAACCGAAATGGACGATCGAGCTAGGAGGCGACATAACTGCGACGCCTGCAATAGCGGGCGGAAGGATAGTCGTGCCGACGACGGCTGGAGAACTGTTCTCAATCAAATAATTTACAGAAAAAGTGCATATTATATATGAAAAACGCCGGAGTCCACCCCCGGCGTTTTTTATGTGTTTTTATGCGCAGAGCTAGAAATTTTCGACCAAGCTCTCGAAGGTGTCCGCAGCGCGTATCATCTTAAATCCGCCGTCGAGAGTCTTGAGCACCTCGGCTGGGCGCAGGCGGCAGTTATAGTTCGACGCCATTGAGTAGCCGTAGGCTCCGGCGTTCATCACAGCGATGAAGTCGCCCTCCTCCACGTGTGGAAGCTCGCGTTCTTTAGCGATGATGTCGCCGCTCTCGCAGATATTGCCGACGACGTTCACCTTTTTCTTTTCGCCGTCCTCTTCCACGCCGCGGTCGGAAATAACTTCGACTTCATGGTACGAGCCGTAGAGCACCGGCCGCATGAGGACGTTGAAGCCGATGTCAGTGCCGACATAGGTTTCGCCGTAGTTTTCTTTTATCGCGTTGACGGTTCCGATCAGCACGCCGCACTCGGCGCATACAAAGCGGCCAGGCTCACACTTGAAGTGGACGAATTTGTTGTCGTAGCGCGCGGTGAAATCGTCGAGCAGCGGGAACAGCGCGTCACGCAGCGCCGTGAAGTCGAGCCGCGGCTCCTCGGGACGGTACGGCACACCGAATCCGCCGCCGAAATCGACGAACTCAAGGCCGGGGAAATTCGCCGTCACCATGTCTAGCAAGTTCGCTGCGGCCGCAGCGTAAGGCGCAGGGTCGAGGAAGAGCGAGCCTATGTGCTGGTTAATGCCGACGAGCTTCATATCGTATTTTTCGATGATTTCCCTGACCTCGCGGCAGTACTTAGGCTCAACGCCGAATTTCGTCTTTTTACCGCCTGTTACAACTTTGTCGCAGTGTCCAGCACCAACACCCGGATTGAAGCGCACAGCGACGCAGCCGCCGCGGTTCATACGGCTGTACATTTCGAGCTGCGAGAGCGAATCGACGCTGACCGTTATATCGCGGTCGATACAGTAACGGAACTCATCCTCGGAAACGTTGTTGCCGATGTAGAAAATTTCGTCGCTCTGGAATCCGGCCTTCTCAAGCAGATAAATCTCGCCTGGCGACATCGCGTCCGCACCGTACCCTTCCTCGCGGATTATATTTAGAAGCGAGAGGTTGTTATTAGCCTTTACTGAAAAACTCGGTGATATCCGGCCTTCGAAAGCGTTAAGCAGCGTCCGGCAGCGGTCACGTAGTATCTCCTCGCTGTAGACGTATACCGGCGAACCATACTCCGCCGTTATTGCAGAAATTTCGTCAAACTTACAAAACATCGCGTGGCCTTAAACAATTAAATCCTAGCTACGCCTGTCATTCG
>URAG01000114.1 GCA_900545755.1 uncultured Cloacibacillus sp.
AGCGCCGCTTAGCAATGCGACGCGCGCGCACGAAAGACCGGCGCAAGAAGCTCATAATCGTTCCTCATGACCCAGACGAAGAGTTCAAGCGAAGAAAGCGGCACGGCCTTCACACCCAGTGCGCGCGCAAGCGCAGCGCCGTATGCGATGCCGGCCCTGATTCCAGTGTAGTAACCCGGCCCTGTGCCAAGCGCTACTAACGATATATCTCCGAGCGCGACGCCCGCAGCCGTGAGCGTTTCTTCAGTTATCGACGGGAGCAGCTCGGACTGGCGGCGCGCCAGCTCCATGTTCGTCTCTGCGAGTATAGCGCCGCCCTCCGAAACGCCGACGTTCGTCCAGCGTCCTGCGCTGTTTATTCCAAGTACAGCCATTATTGATCCTCTCCGAGGAAAAGTTTTTCTTTTATCTTTGCCAGCAGTTCCGCTTCACGTTTTCCGAAGGCTTCGAATACGAGCATCCGCGCCTCCGCGTCGTCAGGAACGGGAAGGAATTCGACTTCGATGCGATTTTCGGGATGCTCGCGCCATCTTTCCGCCCATTCGACCGCCGCGGAGAAACCGTCGTCGAGGTACTCTTCTATGCCTAGCGACTCAATCTCGTCTTCGTCTTCGAGACGGTAGAGGTCCACGTGCAGGAATGGCACCTCGGCATCGTATTCGTTCATTATCACGAATGTCGGGCTCTTCACCCTGTCGTAGCCTACAGCGCTCCCTATGCCCTGCGTGAAGCGAGTCTTGCCCATTCCGAGCTCGCCCTTAAGAAGTATCAGGAGGCCGGGGTATAGCGAATTTCCAAGCGCACGCCCCGCGGAGAAGGTGTCGTCGGGGCTTTCGCTGATTATCGAGAAGGAATTAACGCATGAGCTGAGGAATTTCATCCGCTATCTCCCTCGCGAGCGTTCCGCGCAGCCCGTTCTTCTCTTCGAGCCGCTCCCCCGCCGCGCCGTGCGCGAGCGCCCCGGCTGTCGCCGCGTCAATGACGGAAAGGCCGGAGGCCATGAGCGCGCCTATGACGCCGCTCAGCACGTCGCCAGAGCCGGGGACGGCGAGCGCGGGGGAACCAGCCGCTATCATGCGCAGTTCGCCAGACGCGGAAGCTATCAACGTGCCGCGCCCTTTCAGCAAGGCATGTCCCGCCTTTTTGGTCAGAGCGCGCGCGGATTTCTCACGCGACGCACCTACCTCGGCGGCGCTCACTCCGAGGATGCGCGCCGCCTCGCCGCCGTGCGGCGTAAGCAGAGCGTCGTTGCGTTCCGAAAGTTTGTCCAAATCGCGCGCGAAGAAATAGAGCATGTCCGCGTCTATAAGCAGAGGCGCGCGCCAGTTTCTCCAGAACCACGAGAAAAGCTCTCCGGCCTCCGCGCCCCGCCCCATGCCGGGGCCGATTGCCGCGGCTCCGCACCTCGGCGCCCATTCGGCTATCATTTTCCCGGCCTCGTCCGCAATGACGGCCCCGCCGCGCGTGGGCAGAGGCAGAATAACTGCCTCGGGCAGCGCCGCGGAAATTTCCGACGCTATAAATTCCGGCACGGCGAGATAGACAAGCCCCGCACCTGCGCGCAGAGCTCCGAGAGCCGCAAGCAGTGGCGCGCCGCGGTAGGCCGCGCTGCCCGCGCATATCAGCAGAGAGCCACGCTCGGTCTTGTGTATCGAGCGCGAGACTGGCGAAAGCATGCTTTTTATATCTTCTTCATAATAGACGGAAAAAGCTGGGGAGTCGGGAAGGACTTTCGAGGCAGGCACGCCGATGTCAGCCGTTATTATTCTTCCGCAGGCTTCAAGCGCCGGCGAAAACGCCATTCCCTTCTTCGGCGCGAGGAAAGTCACCGTCGCCGCGGCGCGGACGCAGGGTTCGTAGCAGTCTCCGCTCTCCGGGTCTATGCCTGACGGAATATCGAGCGCCAGAACGTTCTCGTGCCCCGCTGAGAGCTTTATCAGCCGCCCCGCCTCGCCGCGCGGAGCTCCCGTAGTGCCGGTTCCGAGAAGCGCGTCGAGAACGACGTCCGCGCCGTCTAGCAGTTCCTTTATGGAACCGTCGTCCAGTGACGTCGAATCCTCTATGCACAGCTCCGCGCCTTCAAGCCCGCGGATTATTTGCAGATTTATCGCGGCGTCGTTTTTATATCTGCAATCATCGGCAGTTTTCAGCACCGTCACACGATGTCCGCGCAGCATAAGATGTCGCGCCGCAGCGAAGCCGTCTCCTCCGTTGTTGCCGTGGCCGGCGAGTATGACGAACCGGCCTTCAGCGCGCGCCATAGCCTCAGCCTCGTCCGCCGCCGCGCGCGCCGCGTTCTCCATTAAGACGACTGATGGCACCCTGTAGCGCTCCGCCGCCGTCCCGTCCGCCGCGCGCACGTCCGACGGCATATAGTATTTTTTCATTATATTTATCCCTCCAAAACCACCATCGCGACGGCCATACCGGCTTCGTGCGATATGCTCAGAAACACTCTCTTTATTCCTGCGTTTTCGAGACGTTTTTTAAATGATTCGGAAAAATCGAAGCGCGGCCCGCACTCCGTCCGAACGACCTCGCAGGAATCCAGCCCCATCGCGCCGAGCCCCCAGCCTCCGGCCTTCGCGAGGGCCTCCTTCGCTGCGAATGCGGCTGCGTAATGCGCGGACGGGTCGCCGCGCCCCTCGGCGTACTCGATTTCACCCTTTGAGAAAACGCGGACGGCGAAGCCTTCGCGCGCGACGGCTTTCTTCATACGTCCTATATCGCAGAGGTCGACGCCGATGCCGAGAACCATGACGCTAACCTATAGCTTTTTTGACGGCCTGCGCCTGCCACGGTTCGAGACGTTTCTGCGCTTTCTTGAACTGCGAGCGCAGAAGCGTCTTCCACTTTGAGCCGTATATCTGCGGCGCTATCTTCACCGTTTTTGTTACGAGTTTGGAGTAATAATTGCGGTCGGTCGCCCAGTTGCCGCGGCGCCCCTTATAAAGCCCCGCGAAATAGAGCCATACGTTCTCCTTATGCTTCGCGGCCTGCGGGTAATCTTCCCTTATCTTCTTTGCGTAATCTTTTAGAAAGGCTTTCGTGCTTGAATATTTTCTGAAAGCGGAGACCCGTTTGACGTTGCGCGAGCCTACGTGCTCTACGCTCGATTTATTATAGACGGGCTTGCACGCAGCACCCCACGCCTTGTCCGCCTTGATTCCGGCGCCGTTATGCGCCTTCACCCACAGCTCGCTCGTCCATTCCGCCGTTTCGTGTGCGCTCTGCACCGTAGCTGCGAATGGATTTTGACATTTATATTTCTTTGCGTAGCGGTAGAACTCGCGTACAGACATCGCGCAAGCCTGTCCCGCGAAACAGAACAGTACGAACATGACCACAGCGCAGCACACATAAAAGCCGCGCGGTTTCACGCGCGCCGCCGCTTTCAAAAATTTATCAGACCCAGAATTTGAATGAAATCGTCCCATCTCTCAGGCTCCTTTGTATACGGGCATAACATACGCCGGCTTCGGCGCCGTCCACCTAAAAATGATATAGCAAGAGCGAACGCGAGACAAGGCGACAAATTTAGCGAGCAAAATCGTTTACTGCTTGATTCGGAAATTACAAGGTTGATGGATAAAAAGATAAAAAAAATGGTGGATCGTACAGGAATCGAACCTGTAACCCCCTGATTAAGAGTCAGATGCTCTGCCAGTTGAGCTAACGATCCATCAAAAAAGTGGGGTGAGTGACGAGAATCGAACTCGCAACCGCCGGAACCACAATCCGGAACTCTAACCAATTGAGCTACACTCACCATAACCGCCTGTGCTCTGTGCTATGAAAGTGGCGCGCCTGAAGGGACTCGAACCCCCGGCCCACTGCTTAGAAGGCAGTTGCTCTATCCAACTGAGCTACTGGCGCGTATGGAGCGGGTGATGGGAATCGAACCCACGCGACCAGCTTGGAAGGCTGGGATTCTACCA
>URAG01000115.1 GCA_900545755.1 uncultured Cloacibacillus sp.
TTTTGCATTGCTTGCAATATCGAATTTCTTTGATGTTCCTGAAATCTTTATTGTGTTTCCGTTAAATGAGCTTATTGTTCCTTTATAATCTTTCTTTTCATCTTTATAGTTACTTGCTGTTCCGTCAACCTTTGTAACCTCATCGTCCTTGTTGAACGTAAGCTTTGCTGTTATATATTTGTTGTCATCATCAAGGTCATCATACTTTTCCATGAAATCAGCCTGTGATGAAACATTGTTTCCGTTGAGCTTATAGGTTACATCATCGGCGAAATCATAGGTATATGTCTTTGAGCCTGATAATATCGAAATTTTCTTTCTGTTAAGTGCCGTTATTTTTCGAGCATTCTGCTGAGCAGCGTGGTGAATTTCTTGCCGTCGGGGACTGGCTGACCGTCGGCTATCGAGGCTAGGCCCATCAGGACGCTCGACCAGTCGCTCGCGTTGAAGTCCGGTTTTTCGGACTCTTCTGCGATTTTCTTGATGAGCGCGTGGTCGGGGTTGATTTCCATAACGCGCTTTTCTTCAGGGACCTCCTGTCCCATCGCCTTGAAGAAGTTACGCATCTGCGGCGATATTTCCTCGCCCTTCTGCACGAAGCAGACTGGGGAGTCGACGAGGCGGTCGGAAACTTTCACGTCCTCTACGAGGCTTCCGAGCGCGTCTTTGAGTTTTTTGACGAGGCCGCTCTTTTCAATTTCATCGGAGTGTGCCTCTTCTTTGTCGGTGCCTTTCGGCAGCTCGACGTTTTCGGCCGACGCGGAGACGAAGTCGTATTTATCGAATTTGCGCGCGTTGTTGACCCATATCTCGTCGACGGGGTCGCTTAGGAGCAGGACACAGACTCCGCGCTTTTTGAAGGCTTCGAGCTTCGGCGAGTTGCGCAGGTTGTCGAGCGACGAGCCGGTGAGGTAGTATATCTTGTCCTGCCCCGCCGGCATTTTTATAACGTAGTCTTCCAGCGTAGTCTTTTCGCCTTCTGAGGTCTCGAAGGTGCAGAGCTTCATTATTTCTTCACGGTGGCGCGTGTCGGAGATTATGCCCTCTTTAAGGACGACGCCGAAGGTCTGCCAGAATTTCGCGTAGGTTTCTGGCTTGTCTTTGCGCAGCTTTGCGAGTGTGTCGAGCACTTTTTTCGTAAGGCTGTTCTTTATCTGCGCCGTTTGGCGGTCCTGCTGGAGCATCTCGCGCGAGACGTTGAGCGAAAGGTCCTCTGAGTCTACTACGCCCTTGATGAAGCGCATATATTCAGGAATGAGCTCCTTGCAGTCGTTCATTATGAATACGCGGCGGATGTAGAGCTGCACGCCGTGCTTGCCGTCCTGATAGAAAAGGTCCATCGGCGGGCGCGACGGGATGAAGAGCAGCGCGCGGAATTCGCTGACGCCCTCGGCCTTGTAGTAAATGCGTTCGAGCGGGTCTTCCCAGTCGTGGGAGATGTGGCGGTAGAATTCGTTGAATTCCTCGTCGGTTATCTCTTTCTGCGGGCGCGTCCAGAGCGCCTTCATTGAGTTGACCGGCTCTTCCTTCTCGTCCTTTTTGTTGTCCTCGGCGTCTTTGACGTAAATCGGGTAGGTTACGAAGTCGGAGTATTCTTTGATGATGCTGCGTATCGTCCACTCGGAGAGGTAGTCCTTTAGCTCTTCGCCATCTTCGTCCTTTCCGGCAGGCTTCATGTGCAGCGTTATCGTCGTGCCGTTCGTATCGCGTGCGCCGTTGTCTATTGTGTAGGTGCCGTCGCCGGTTGATTCCCATTTCCAGCTTTCAGATGAACCTGCCCTGCGCGTATCAACGGTGACTTTATCGGCGGCGATGAAGCTTGAATAGAACCCTACGCCGAATTGCCCGATTAGGTCTCCCGCGGAGCCGTTCTTTGCCTCGCTGAGCGCCTTTATGAATTCGCCGGTGCCGCTGCGCGCTATGGTGCCGAGGTAGGAGACGAGGTCGTCGCGGCTCATGCCGATGCCGTTGTCGGAGAAGGTCAATGTTCCCGCCTTTTTGTCTATCGTTATGTCTATGCGGCCGTTCTTAGCGTATTCCGCGAGCGATTGGTCGCTTAAGCTCTCGATGCGCAGCTTATCTATCGCGTCGGAGGCGTTCGAGACGAGCTCGCGCACGAAAATGTCAGGATTTGAGTAGACGGAGTTGATCATCAGCTCCAGAACCTGTTTAGCTTCGCTTTGAAATTCCATTTTCTCAGCCATCTGTATCTTCCCTTCCGAAATTTTTCAGTCGTCTATTATAAATAATAATTCGATTTTTTCACAGCTTCCGCGTGGCGCTCAGGCCGTAAAAAGACCGGACGGATGGATTGCCGCCGCCCGGTCTTTTATGCTTTAAGCGTTTAAGCGGCGAGCCGCTTATTTGTCTTCTTCCGGTGCCTTCTCGAAAGTCATGTCGAGTTTGCCGTTATTGTCGATGACGTGTATCGTGCCGCCGTCGCCTACCTCGCCGCCTATTATCGCGCGCGCGATGCGCGTTTCGAGAGCCTTCTGCACGTAGCGCTTCAGCGGGCGCGCGCCGTAGACCGGGTCGTAGCCGTTTTTGGCGCATAGGTCGAGCGCCGCGTCTGAAACGTCAAGCCTTATGCCCTGGTCGTTGAGGCGCTGCTCAAGCTGCCGCAGGATGAGGCGCACTATCTCGCGCAGGTTCTCAAGCGTCAGCGGCTTGAAGCAGATTATCTCGTCTATGCGGTTCAGGAACTCCGGGCGGAATTTCGACCGCATGATGGACATTACTTCATCTATCGCGCTCTGCGGCAGTTCGCCCTTATCGTCCATGCCCTCTATCAGTATCTGCGCGCCGATGTTGCTAGTCATGATTATGACGCAGTTCTTGAAGCTTACCGTGCGACCGTGACTATCAGTGACGCGCCCGTCGTCGAGTATCTGAAGCATAATGTTGAATACGTCGGGGTGCGCCTTTTCGATTTCGTCAAACAGCACGACCGAGTACGGATGACGGCGTACCGCTTCCGTAAGCTGGCCGCCCTCCTCGTATCCGACGTATCCCGGAGGGGCTCCTACAAGGCGCGAGACTGTGTGCTTCTCCATGTACTCGGACATGTCTATTCTGACAATGTTCTCTTCCGAGTCGAACAGCGCTTCGGCCAGAGCGCGCGCCAGCTCAGTTTTTCCTACGCCGGTCGGGCCAAGGAATATAAAAGAGCCTATGGGGCGCTTCGGGTCTTTAATTCCAGAGCGCGCGCGGAGCACTGCGTCTGCGACCAAGCTCACCGCTTCGTCCTGCCCGATTACGCGCTTGTGCAGAATGATGTCAAGATGTAGAAGTTTTTCGCGTTCACCCTCAACGAGACGTGCGACGGGGATGCCTGTCCATTTCGATACGATTTCAGCGATTTCATCCTCAGTGACCTCTTCGCGCAAAAGCTTTGGCTTACCGCCGTCGGCCTCTTGGAGCTTCTGCTCTTCGGCCTTCAACTCAGCTTCGAGTTTGTTCAAAGTGCCGTAGCGGAGTTGTGCAGCGAGGTTGAGGTCATAGCTGCGTTCGGCGTCCTCTATCTGATGGCGTACTTTCTCAATCTCTTCGCGCACATTGCGGATTTTCGAGATGTCCTGCTTTTCCGCCTCGTACTGCGCACGCAGCGTATTAGCGTTCTCTTTGGCATCTGCAAGCTCCTTCTGGAGATGGTCGAGCCTTTCCATGCTCGCCTTGTCCTTTTCGAGCTTTAACGCCGCTTCTTCTATCTCAAGCTGCATTACGCGTCTGTTAGCCGTGTCGAGCTCCGCGGGAAGCGAGTCTATGTCCGTGCGTATCATCGCGCAGGCTTCGTCGATAA
>URAG01000116.1 GCA_900545755.1 uncultured Cloacibacillus sp.
GAAAGCTTTCTTGTTGTGGTCAGGGGCGTTGTAGTAGCCGCGAATCGTGTACGGGCCGCGGAAGATGATTTCTCCAGGCTTCTCGGCCTCGCCCTTCCAGCGCGCCGTACCGTCGTGTACGCTTTCGGCGATGACATGTCCGTCGTCTTTATCTACGATCTTCCATTCGTCGGCGGGCGACACCGGAAGGCCTATCGTGTTATAGGTGACTTCTTCGCTGTCGAAGAGGCTCGTCTGCGTGATGGTGCCTTCGGACATACCGAACTGAGAGATGAGGCGGCAGCCGAGCTCGGGATAGACGCGGGCTGCGACGACAGGCTCGATCTTAGAACCGCCGTTGACGACGATCTTCCAGGAGGAGAGGTCGTACTTGGGACGGTCTTCGAAGTTCAGCATATTGATGATCATAGCGGGAACCATCGGGACGTGGGTGATGTGCTCTTTTTCAATGAGCTTGCAGATATCCTCAGTCTTGGGAGAGGTCGACATTACGACCTTGCCACCGAACGAGAACGCGCCCTGGATTCCAGGGGCCGCAAGCACCATGTTGTGCGCGACAGGCGCGACTGCGAGCTGGACGGTGTACATGTTGTAGCCGAGCTCGCGGCTGGATTCTTCCGCAACATAGCGGTAGGCGTTGTATTCGCGTGCGATAAGCTTCGGGATACCGGTCGTACCGCCGGAGAGAAGGATGATGCAGACATCGTGCGGGTCAGGCAGGTAGCTCTTAAGGAGAGCGGCGTCGTTCTCGCCTTCGATGGGCGTTTTGAGAAGTTCGTTGATGTAATAGTAGCCTTCAGGAATTTCCTGGTTCTCGCCGGCGATCATCTTGAGCTTCATCGAGGGAAGGTCTGCAGCGACCTGCTCAACGAGCTCGACATAATTATACTTCTTAGCAAAACCTGGTATAATGTATCCGACCGCCTCCGCTTTGGCTGCGATCTGGGATATCTCCGTGTATCTGTGCTGCGGCAGGCACATTACCGGTATAACCCCGATTTTCTGAAGCGCGATGTAGATGAAGACAAACTCCGGAATGTTTATGAGCTGCACCACAACCCGATCTTGGTGTTTCAGCCCCATCTTCACGAAATGAAGCGCGAGGCGGTCAGTCCCCTTCTTCAGTTCGCCGTATGTGTACCTCTGATCGCCGCCGACAAGAGCTTCGCGCTCCCAGAAACGCTCTGCGATATTATCGAATACCTGCGAGAATACTTCCTTCTTCCAGTATCCCTTTTCTTCATATTCCTTTGCGAGCTCCGGGCGATAAGGCGTCCAATGTTCCAGCATAAGATCATTCCTTTCAGTTTTATGTGAGTTTGGAATTTGTTTTAGCCGTTGATGGCGTTAAACGCTACATTAAACCAACACTTCACCGACAGCGCATCACTTCCTCCTAATTTCACACAGACCACACAACAACAGTCGAAATATCCATTAACTAGTGATATTTCTCTAAAAAATATAAATGGATGTTTTTCTTCTTCTGGTTATTTCAGCTTTTTAAGAAGCCTTACAACAGTCTCTTTTTCCTCGGTCGACAGCTTCGAAAAAGCTTCTTCCAGATTTGCCATATGTACGGCGAAAGTTTCATCCATTATCATTTTGCCTTTAGGCGTTATACCGATCAGATACGAACGACCATCCTCAGGATTGTCACGCCGGCTGACCAGCCCCATTTGCTCAAGATTCCTGACAACTACAGTAATATTACCGCTGCTCGAAAGAACCTTGTCGATTATACTTTGCACCGTCTGCTCCCCTCTATTGTAGAGGAGCTCAAGTACGGTGAACTGGGCCAGCGTCAATCCCTTCTCGCGAAACAATTCACTTGATTTGCGATGGGCGTTTCTATAGGTACGTCCTAAAGCTATAATTAGCTTCCCATTTAAACGTTCCCTAGAATTCATTTCAAAGTCCTTAACCCATTTATCTTGCAACAGATTGACTTATGCCCTGTTGGCTGTAGAATAACACTAATTAGTGATAATGTCAATGTAATTTTCTGACAAATCTAAGATGCGAAGACTGCGGTAATCCGCGCCAACACTGAGAAAATCAATATTTTACAGGCGAGGAAAATTCTATGACGTTTTTTTAGATACCTAAGCAAAGTGACGCAGAAACGATTATGGGTGCGGACTCTCATATTTCGTCGGCAAGGCTGCACGTTAAACTTAAACGAGCCATATCAGTATGCTTCCGATATGAAGGAGAAGAGCAAAAAGCGAGCTATCGGCATCTTTCGGCGTTTTGGTGCAGTCTGCGGAGCTCTTATTCATAAAACAAGCTAAAAGAAAGTTGCCTGAAATTTGACGCTTAATCGCAGTAAAAAGCTAACTATGCTGCAAAAAAGTAAAATTTATATTTGGAGTGTTATAAGCCATGACTCAAAAAATTGTTTTTTATTACGGGCCGAAATCAGGTTTTAGACGCCACATTCCGAGGCGTCTGCCGATAACGACGATAAGCGAGCTCGCGATATACAGCGACAAGAAAATGCGTGAGCATACCTTTAAAATCCAGAGCGCACGCAAGGGCTGCGAGAATCAGGAAAAGGAGGCTGAGCGGCTCCAGGTGCCATGCCTCGTTGCGTTTTCTGAGCAATACGCGGCGATCAGCGAGAGCGCGATAAACTCCTTCCTGAGCTTTATCGGACAGTTCGACATAGGCTCGATATATCTTCAGAATCCGCCAGTCCACGTCGCGGCTCAGTTTGAAAGCCTGCACAGCCGAATCAAGACGATACGCTACGACTACCGCTCGCTCGATTTCGACTGTCTGCGCAGGATAAACAGAGAATACGACGGAGTGATCATCGGCCAACCTGAGGTAAAAGAGAAACTTTTGAAGGCGCTCTACCCGCTCGCCTCAGGCGCATCGGACAAGCCGGCTGTGCTTCTATTCTACGGGCCGACAGGCGTCGGAAAGTCGGAGACTGCGAAGTACCTAAGCGACGTTATGGGGCAGAATCTGCTGCGTAGGCAGTTTTCAATGTTCCACAGCAACGAGTTCTCGTCTTACCTTTTCGGTGGACGGCACACCGGCGACTGCCTTGCAAAGGATCTCATGGAGCGTGAGTCGAACGTGATACTTTTCGACGAGTTTGACAAGCCTAACCCTGTCTTTCACAGCGCTTTTTATCAGGTATTCGACGAAGGGATTTACGAGGATAGGAACTACTGCGCCGACGTGCGCCGCGCGCTGATAATATGCACCTCTAACTACGCATCGGCGGAGGAGGCGCGCGAGAAGCTCGGCGCTCCGATTTTCGCGCGATTCGACTCAGTGATAGAGTTCAAACCGCTGTCAGAGCAAACGCAGTTTGAAATACTGAAAAAGAGGATAAAGGAGGCCGCGGCCGCTCTCTCCGATGAAGAAAGAAAGCATGTCGACGAAGACGCTATAGCGGTTTCACTCGCTGGTAAGCTTGACGGCGAGAACGGCGCGCGCGGCATAGAACACGCTGTCAAAGATAAAATTTCAGAAGAACTGCTGAAGTGGGTGCTCGCTGAATAATTTATAGAGAGCAATGTAGTTCTGCGCCGAAAGGCGAACTAGGCGCGCCGTCCAAAAGACGGCGCGCTTTTTATGTATAAAGAAATCTCCCGGCTATGTGAACAGCGCCCCATAACTTGGACATAGTAAAAGCCCTCCAAGTTGACACT
>URAG01000117.1 GCA_900545755.1 uncultured Cloacibacillus sp.
AAATACGGCCCCATCCCCGACATGAAGATATCATCGACCGGAGACGCCACGATTTCGATGGTCGCCTGCGGCCTCGGCGTCAGCATACTTCCCGCGCTCATGCTGCGCGGCCACAGCGACGGCGTTGTAGTGAAGGAGATCGAGCCTCCGTTCTTCCGCACTATAATCATGGGAATGCGCGCGCCGGAGGAACTCTCCCCAGCGGCGCGCCGCTTTCTCGATTACGTAACGAAGTGCCTGCCGGAGCTGACGGAAGACGGCGCTTGCACGGCTGCAAATTCGTAAAATTCAGACGCCGGGCGCGCTCAACAAAAGGAGGAAGACAAAATCATGGAAAAACTTTACGAAGACAAACGGGACTGCTGCGGATGCGGCGCGTGCGAAGCCGCCTGCCCGCGCGGCGCGATTACTATGCAGCCGGACGAAGAAGGTTTTCTCTACCCAGTCGTAGACGCGGCGAAATGCGTGGACTGCGGGCTATGCGGACGCGTCTGCCCGATAAGGGGCGGAGAACGCTGGAAGTCGGAATGCGAGCCCCGCTGCTTCGCCGCGATACATAAATCCGGCGAGGTACTCATGCATTCAACCTCGGGCGGCGCTTTCACGGCTATATCGGACGTGATACTCGCTCGCGGCGGAGCGGTCTGCGGCGCTGATTTCGACGAAAACTTCCGCGTCGTCCACCGTATGAGCGACAGCGCGGAGGGACGCGACCGCATGAGAGTATCGAAATATGTACAGAGCGACATGCGCGCTATGTTCAGCGCCGTGCGCGTCGAGTGCGAAAAGCGCCAAGTCATGTTCAGCGGCACGCCCTGCCAGTGCGCGGCACTGCTCTCCTATCTCGGCGGGCGTCCGGAAAACCTGTTCGTCTGCGACCTCATCTGCCACAGCATACCAAGCCCGCTCGTATGGGAGGAATACAAAAAGCTGCTCGAAACGGAGCGCGGCGGCAAAATAGCGCAGGTCTGGTTCCGCTCCAAGCGCCACCCGTGGGGGCGCGCATACAGCAACAGAGGCTTCGCCTATCGCGTAGAAGGCTCTGACGAAATTTTCGAAGACAGCCGTTTCCACAGCCTCTTCATACGTGAGCGCGTCATCACGCGCCCGTCCTGCTCCGCCTGCCGCTTCACCGACACGCGCCGCGTATCTGACATTACGATAGCGGACTGCTTCGGCATCGAAAAGTACGCGCCCGAGTGGAACGACGCCCGCGGCGTGTCGCTGATACTGACGAACACCGCTAAGGGCGAAGCGATGCTTGAAGCGGCGGCTCCTTCAATGCGCCTGAACGAACGTCCGCTCTCTGAAAATACTGCGGAACAGCAGCGCCTCTCACGCCCAGTGGAATTTCCAGAAGACCGCGCTGAATTCTGGAAAACGTTCCGAACCAGCGGCCTTGCTGAGGCGCTAAAAAAATAACGCCGCCCATCATTTCTACGCGCGTCAATAATCAGTAAAAAACAAGTAGTTTTATCTCTTTTATATAAGCTTGAAGCTAAGTCGCGGCGCCCGTAGGGAGACCTTCGCGCCGCGCCGCAGCCTAAAAATCATCGGAGAAAGCCGTCGTTGCGCCTTCATATAGAAATTTTTAAAAAGGTCAAAAATTAGTCAGAAAAAGTATTGACAAAAATTGACCAATAGCTATAATACAGCATGAAAGAAATGAGAGATGCCTGAGGCGCAGGAAACAGGATGCGCAGAGGACACCAGAGATATTTAGGGGGTTAGTAACTATGCTACCGAAAATTTTTAGAGAAAATGCAATGGAAAACTTCTTCGACGACTTCGCCTTCGGCGCGCCGTTCGGAATCAGCAACAGGGACGGCAAACACGAATGGAACGGCCTGATGAAAATGGACATCAGGGACAAAGATGGGCATTACGCAGCGGATATCGATCTTCCTGGCTGCAAGAAGGAAGACATTTCGATAGAGCTTAACAACGGCTACCTCACCGTGACCGCCAACAACCACTACGAGAACGACGAAAAGGGCGAGGACGGCAAGTTTATCCGCCGCGAACGCTTCTCCGGCCAGTGCTCCAGGAGCATCTTCATCGGCGAGCACGTGAAGCAGGAAGATGTGAAAGCCAAATTCGAGAACGGCGTGCTTTCGCTCACCTTCCCGAAAGAGGGCGAAGAGGTAAAGAAGAGCGCTTCAATAGCGATAGAAGGATAGCGCGAGCCGCGGGAAAAATTCTGCAGAAAATGCAAAGTAAAAGGGACGGCCTAAGGGCCGCCCCTTTTTTTCGTCCTGTATAGCGCCGCGACAGGCCGTTCATTCCTTATTGAAGCCCAGCCTCGTCACATACTCAATAAACTCCTCGACGACGCCGGGGAGTTTCCGCGATTTTTTGCAGATCAGGTTGATTCTGCGCGCCGTGCAGCCGCCGTCGAGACGGTAGAAGCAGAGGCCGCCGCAGTCGTATTTCATCAGCTCGGCGCGCACTAAGGCTGCGCCTATGCCCGCCGCCGCCATGTGATAGGCGGTCATGAGCTGGTCCAGCGTCATGATAACCTTCGGCGTTACGTGCGCGCGGCGGAAAATCTCAAGCGCGCGCTCGTGCATGTCGTTCCCCTTTTTCAGCAGAAGGAACGGAGCGTCCGCGAACTCGGCTATCGAGACCTTTGGCGCTCCCGCCTCGACCTTCAGCCCCTCAAGGTTCTCCGCGCCTATGCGGAAAGCAGCGAGGCGGCGGTTCGCCGGGAAGGCGCGCGGCACGGCGAGGACTATTTCCTCCTCGCCTATCGCGGCGCTTTTATAGACGTTCGCGGGCCATTCCTCGACGGCGATGCAGAGGTCTATCGTTTCGGATTGCAGGCAGTTCGCCAGGTCTTCGACGCCCGCCTCGATGATGTTCACAGTCGCGCCGAGATGCTCTTCGCCGAAATTTTTCACTAGCGCGGGCAGAACGTACGTGCAGAAGAAAGCCGGCGCGCCGATGTTGAGCGTCCTGCGCCGCTCGCTGAGAAAAGCGTCGAAATATTCTTCAAGCGCGCGCTGCTCCTCCATCATGCGCCCGACAGCCTCGACGTAGCGCCGCCCCGCTTCAGTCAGCTCTACCGGAGAGCGGCTC
Source organism: uncultured Cloacibacillus sp. (assembly GCA_900545755.1). Classification (GTDB taxonomy): domain Bacteria; phylum Synergistota; class Synergistia; order Synergistales; family Synergistaceae; genus Caccocola. The sequence continues at coordinate 3,079 of URAG01000117.1, forward strand.
CTGTCGAAGAAAGCGCAGCCCCAGCGCGCCTCTTCGCGCTGAATCGCCGCGCTGAGCGCAGGCTGCGAAACATAGAGCTTCTGCGCGGCTTTCGAGAAGCTCTTTTCCTTATAGACTTCGTAAATATAAACAGCCCCGATCTTTAACACCGCACCGCCCCCCTAAGATTCCGCCCGTTTGTGAAATCTGCGGCGCGCCGTGAAGCGCGCCGGCGCCTGAATTTATGAAAAGTATATACGCGCGGGCGGCGCGGCGGCAAGCGCTGACGGAGACGGCGCGCCGCGGCGATGCGCCGGGTTGGGAAAAATCAGCGTGAATTTATGAACAGGCCGCCCATTTGGAGTGATCTGAGCCCTAAAATTTAGACAAATAAAGAAGCCCTCCAGTACAGTAACGTATAAAATAGTACAAGGAGGGC
>URAG01000118.1 GCA_900545755.1 uncultured Cloacibacillus sp.
CGCAGTGCATATTCAAGGGCGACGAAACGGAAGAGGACTTTGCGGAGGCCCGGCGCGGGCTGAAGCTCGCCGAGGAGTTCGTGAGCTCCGGCGAATACGGTCTAGTCGTGCTCGACGAGATAAACGTAGCTGTGGACTTCGGCCTGCTGACTGCGGAGGAAGTCGCCGCGGCCTTGTCGAGTAAGGCGGAAGAGACGGAAGTCGTGCTGACTGGACGCAACGCGCCGAAACTTTTCATAGAAACGGCCTCGCTCGTCACCGATATGCGCGAGGTGAAGCACCCATACCGTGACGGAGTACAGGCGCGCGCTGGCGTCGAGTTCTAGCGGTTTCGCAGCTTGACAAAAGAGCCATTACGGGATAAACTTGTAATTGTTTTAAATAACGTGTCGCAAGACGCGCTTAATGTGTAGGAAAAGTTATAAGGATAAGAACTCTAAGGAGGAGAATTTTTATGTCAACGAAAGACAACCTCGCAGCGGCGTTCGCTGGCGAGTCACAGGCCAACCGCAAGTATCTCATGTTCGCCGAGCAGGCTGAGAAGGACGGATATAAGGGCGCAGCGAAGCTCTTCCGCGCCGCAGCTGAAGCCGAGACCATCCATGCCTTTGCAGAATTCCGCACCAACGGCGGCGTAGGCACCACCGCTGAGAACCTCCAGGCAGCCATCAACGGCGAAACCTACGAATTCACCGAGATGTACCCGCCGATGATTAAGGAAGCCGAGGCCGAGGGCGACAAGACCGCCGCCCGCGTCTTCACTATGGCGAACGAGGCCGAAAAGGTTCACGCGCAGCTCTATAAAGAGGCCCTCGCAGATATCGAAGGCGACGCCGACTATTACCTCTGCCCCTTCTGCGGCTACATCCACAAGGGAGCCCCGACCGGCAACTGCCCCATCTGCGGAGCGAAGGCCGAACTGTTTAAGAAGTTCTAGTCTCTAAGCGCGGGAATATAATTAAACAAGAGGAAGCCGGGGCGCGGGAAACCACCGCGCTCCGGCTTTTATGTTTTACTGTCTGCCTCTTCGAGCCAGATGCCGCGGCCTAAGGCAGGCTAGCGCCGCAAGAGCTTCGCCGCGGTTCTGCGTGGCGAGACCTCACCACACATCAGTATGCTTGTCCCATTATGTAAATCAGTCACTGCCGGCGCGTCATCCGCCTTATATCGCCCTGCGCGCGCCGTTAGGCCTGATCAATGCCCAAAGTTCCAGCCGCCAGCCGCGCGCACTGCATCTCTGGCATACCGCCCCGTGGTACGACGACAGCAAAAAATATCTTCCAACCATCTGCCGTATCGCCGTCATTTGAGCGGCAAAGCTGCCAACCAAGGCCCCGCAGAACATGGGCTACGTCTGTCGGGCTGACAATTTATAAGCGGGCATGCTTTACTATACGCCTCTTTGACCGTCGTCATGCAGCTGGATACACGGACGCACACGGACAGAAAAACCGCCTCGTCATATCGAAGCGGTTTTTCTGTCATTTCTCCAGTCGGTGCGCGCACCGTTACTCCGCAAGTTCTATCAGCACCTCGTAGCTTCCCTCTAGAGCGGCGATTTTCGACAGCTCGCATGTTATCACGCCGATGTTGACCTGATAGCCGTATTGCTCTGAGTTTTCCTCGTCATCGAAGAGTATCGTGAAGTAGTTCGCGTCCGTGGCGAAATCTATGTCGCCGTTGAGCCAGCCGTGATGGACGTCCTCTTCCTGGTACGGGAGCGGGTCGTCCATGACGCCGCAGAAGTCGTGCGAATAGCGGCTGACATGGACTTTGTAGGGGAGCATTTCGACCAGCGCCCGCGTGGTCTCGCCGTCGTTCAGTATGCCGGGGATTACTGTATCGCCGAAACGCATCTGTATTTTTGTGCCGTTTGCGGGCGCGACGCGCGTCGGCATCGCTGGGTTTTCGCGCTGTATCTGCGCGCCGTCTGAGGCGACGCGGACAGGCGCGGCCTGCGCGCATACCGCAAAGGCGATGGCGGCTGTGAGCGCCGCCGCTATAGTCAGTATTGATTTCATCGTTTCTACACTTTCTTGCGTTATTTTACGGCGCGTCCCATCTCATAGGCACGTTCCAGCGCGGGATTTCCATTGACAGAGCCTACGGCGTCGGCTCCGGCGGCGAGGACGCTGCCTTTGAGCTCGGCCTTGTCGAAACACTCTATCCAGCCCTGAAGGCCGCAGAGCGCGCGCTCGTCGGCATCGTCGGACTCGTCCGCAGCGGCGGTGAAAAGATATATGTCTCGGAAGCCGTAGTTGGTGCCGAACAGCGGATTGCTGCGGTCCAGCATCGTCTTCATCTGCCCGCTCATCTCGTAGTAGTAGATGGGCGTGGCGAAGGCTATGACGTCGGCCTCGTTCATCTTCGCGAGTATCCGCTCAGTGCCGTCCTTTATGACGCATTCGCCGGTCTTCTGGCAGACGAGGCAGCCTTTGCAGTATTTCAATTCGTAGTCGGCGAGCGCGATTTTCTCGACGCTGTTGCCGGCCTCCGCCGCGCCACGCGCGAATTCTTCCGCGAGCGTCTCTGAGTTACCGCCGCGGCGCAAGCTCGACGTTATTACGAGAACCTTTTTAGCCATGATTTTTCCTCCAATACAGGTTTTGCAATTCAACGCGCACAATATAGCGCCGCCGCAAAGCTATGACAAATACCTATGCTGCATGCACAGCCATAGGCTCAAAGCATGGACGTGCGACGTCAGAAGTTGACGCGCCGTTTCGGCCCAAGCTGCATCGCGGGGCGTCCGCGCGCTTCGTCCGCCGCGGCGCTATGCTCGCGCCTCGGGTGCCAGCGCGCGGGGCTTTTCGGCGCGGCGAAATTGTCGGCCGGGGCTATAACGACGCGGCCGAATTCCGCGTTGAGCGCGTCCGCAGTCTCAGCGGCCCGGTGCGCGGCGGGCGAGCCGGATTCTCCGCCGTCGAACAAAAGCCCCTGGACGCCGCAGCTCACGTCGGCGAAGTCTGAGAGCAGGACGCCGGCCTTTTTGTAGGGCCGCCCCGCCTCGAAGACGCGCGAAAGCAGAAGGCGCGCCGCGGCCAGGAAGTCCGCGTCGAGCGAGCGCGGCACGCGAAAACTGCATTCTTCAAAGCGCGAATAGAAATTTTCCCGGCGAAACGGGCTGGTGCGCAGGTAGAGTCCCATGCGCGAGGCGCGCTGCTTCATGCCGCGAAGCTGGCGCGCCGCGCATATCGTGAAGTATGAGACCGCGTCGAGAAGTTCGTCGAAAGAATAAACCGGCTCGCCGAAGGAGCGCGAGACCTGCACGGACTTCGCCGCGCCGTGGGACGCCGCGAGCGGGTAGGCCTGGAAGCCGCGCAGTTCCCAGGCAGTGTAGAGCGTGTTTATCGAAAAATTCTCCTTGAGCCACAAATCGTCGGCTCGCATCAGCTCGGCGGCGGTGTTCACGCGCCCGCGCAGCGCGAGCTTAGCCGCCGTCTT
>URAG01000119.1 GCA_900545755.1 uncultured Cloacibacillus sp.
CGTCTACGTCGGAAGCGGCGAGGGTGGAATCAGTACGATAGAAGAAAACTTCCGCCTGCTCTACGAGAAAGGGCCGAGCCGCGTCAGCCCGTTCATGGTTCCGATGATGATTACTAACATGCCGGCCGGCTATATAGCTATACGCCTTGGCGCGAAGGGGCCGAACATGGCCGTCGTCACAGCCTGCGCGAGTTCGACTCACAGCATGGGGGAGGCATACAATTGCATCATGCGCGGAGATGCAAATGTGATGATAACGGGCGGAGTCGAAGCCGCCATATCTCCGCTCGCTACCGCGGGCTTCAGCTCGCTGAAGGCGCTCTCGGGACGCAACGACGACCCGAAACATGCCTCACGCCCCTTCGACGCTGGACGCGACGGCTTCGTAATCGGCGAAGGCGCCGGAATCCTCGTTTTTGAAGAATACGAGCACGCGAAGGCCCGCGGCGCGCACATCTACGCCGAGGTCAAGGGCTACGGCCTCTCCTGCGACGCGCACCACATCACCGCGCCCGCGCCTGACGGCGACGGTGCGTACCGCGCCATGGCGATGGCCGTCCGCAAGGCCGGATGGAACCCCGATCAGATAGACCTTATCAACGCGCACGGCACCTCGACACCGCTCAACGAAAAAATGGAGACGGCGGCTATCAAGCGTCTTATGGGCGACGCCGCTGACAAGGTGATGGTGCAGGCGACGAAGTCGATGATCGGCCACTCGCTCGGAGCGGCTGGAGCGGTCGGCATGATAGCCGCATTGCTTGCCTTTGAACGTGGAATAGTCCATCCGACTATAAACTATGAGACGCCGGATCCAGAGTGCGCCCTCAACGTCGTACCGAACAAGGCTGTAAAGGCGAAAGTCGACAGAGCTATCGTCAACAGTTTCGGCTTCGGAGGGCACAACGGAGTCATCGCCATCGAACGCTGCAAGTAACGATTCAATGAAAGACGACAAAAGGCGCGAAGAACAGCTTCGCGCCTTTCAATTAAAATTAGGCTACGAATTTAAAAATACGGCGCTTCTTGAAGAAGCTCTCACGCACTCCTCCTATGCGAACGTGAACGGAACCGCCTACAACGAGCGGCTCGAGTTTCTTGGCGATGCCGTGCTTGAGCTCTTCACATCGGAGCGTCTCTTCGCCGCCTATCCGAATTTCAGCGAGGGCGAGCTGACGCGGCTGCGCTCCAGGCTCGTGTGCAAGGACAGCCTCAGCGCGTGGGCCTCGGAGAACGGGCTGCGCCCGCTGATACGTCTAGGCAAAAGTATAAGAACCCCAACCGATTCGATGGCCGCCGACTGCGTCGAAGCGGTATTCGGGGCGGTCTTCAGCGACGGAGACTACGAGGCTGCGAGAGGCGTGATATCACTGTTCCTCGACTCGAAGGAAGAAGCTGGGGCGCCCGTCATGGAGAAGGACCCGAAGACCGAGCTTCAGGAATTTCTACAGAGGGAAGGCAAAACAGCTCCTGTCTACAGGCTTCTTGAACGCTGCGGCCCCGAGCACGCGAGCAGCTTCAGGGTGTCGCTCTCCGCTGAGGGCGGCGTATGTGCTGAAGCGTGGGGGCCTTCGATAAAAGAGGCGGAATTTAAAGCCGCCAAAGCCGCTCTTGAAAAGCTGCGCCGAATCTGACTCTCTGTCAGGATGTGCGGCAAAACGCGGCGCTTTGCCGCGCCGGAGCGGCTTCGTTCTCGTCTACGTACTTGTAGTTTCTGCTGCGCTCGTCTCGCTTTTGGCGCTCGCGCTGGGCTCTGTACAGAAAACTGCTGAGGAGAACTTTGCCGCCGCGCGCCGCATCCGCCTAGAAAACGTGGCCGCGCAGGCTTCCGCCATTGCTGAAGCGTGGTTTTATGACAATGCTGCGGCGATAGCGGAGGATGCTGGCTTCGATACAGGTACTGCTCCGGAGAACGACCCAACGCCAGACGTGCCGCCGGGCATATTCTCACCGCTGTGCGAACAGTTCCCGCGGTACACCGTCGAGTGCATCTGCTACGACCTTCATTATCCCGATTCATTCGCCGAAATTGCGGACGCAGCCCGCATACCATACATGCCTCCGTTCGCCGTCGAAGACGGCGGAGTCGTGCGCGCATATTATTTGAGGACGTCAGTGGCGGAAGCCGAAGACGAAAAATATAAGATGTTCGTCACGCACAGCATGCGCGTGAAAAAATCGCCGTCCGGCGCGATATCCGTCCGCAACGTCGGAGTTACCGAATAAGAACACTTCGCTCAGCCGCGCGCGGCTCTTGCAATAGCGGCGGAAACGATATAGGATAATAATAGTTTTATATAAAATGGGGGATAGTCATGAAAATATCTCTTATCCAGCTCCAGATACTGCCTGGCGAGGAAAGCGGCGGCGAAGCGCTCACTGAGCGCGTCATGGGGCTGATAGATTCGTGCGCCGGCTCCGACCTCATCGTCCTGCCGGAGCTGTGGAACGTCGGCCTGCTCAGCTATAGGACTATATGGAACTTTGCAGAAGAAAAGGACGGGCCGCTTATGCGCCGTATGTCTGAGAAGGCGAAAGAACTGAACGCCTTCATCCACTGCGGCAGCTTCGCTGAAAAATGCGGCGACAAACTCTACAACGCCTGCATACTATTTGACCGCAAAGGCACCGACCTCGCAGAATATCGTAAGATACATCTCTTTTCCTGCTACGGACACGAGGCAGGCACATTCACGCACGGTGACAAAGCCGTCGTCGTCGATACCGGCGACTTCGGAAGGGTAGGGCTCTCGATATGCTACGATATACGCTTTCCAGAGCTTTTCCGCCGTATGACAGTCGGCCTCGGCGCAGAGGTCTTTATCGCGCCGACCGCGTGGCCTTACCCGCGCAAGGACGCCTTCACGATGTGCGCCCGCGTGCGCGCGCTCGAAAACTCTGCGCACGTCTTCGTTTGCAACTTGGCTGGGCCGTACAAGCACCTCCAGATGCTCGGCAACAGCGCTATGATAGACACATGGGGAGACCCGGTCTATCAGCTAGGTGAGGAGCCGTGTATACTGCACTGCGAATTTGACATTGAGACGACGAGGAGGCAGCGCCGCGACTTCCCGACTCTGAACGACCTGCGCATAGGAAAGTTCGACTAGGAAAAACGAAACCGCACGGAAAGGTTTCACGGCTTAAGTTGCGACTGCTTCACGCAGTATTACAGCGTCGGACAAACGCGTGGACGCCACGCACAAATCGCGGCGCCCCGGCAAATTAGCAATACGCAAATGCCGGCACGCGGACGTTTGTGTTACGCCGCGACGCAGAATCGTAGAATTATAGCAAAACACATAAAATCAGAACCACCGGCTAAGTGATCTGAGCCCTAAAATTTAGACAAATAAAGAAGCCCTCCAGTACAGTAACGTATA
>URAG01000120.1 GCA_900545755.1 uncultured Cloacibacillus sp.
TTTCGGGTCCAGCCGTTCAAAGACGCGGCGAAAGGTGTCGCTGTCAGGTATACCGTTAGGCAGTTCGAGGAAACCTTCAAGCCATTCTTTTCTCGCTTTGCCGAACTCCTCCATTTCGACAAAGTCTTCTCCGCCGCATATTACAGTGCATAGGCCTATGATGACAATGTCTTCCAGCTTATGTCTGATATTCCCGAAGCCGGTGCGCCTCGGTTCCGTTATGTTGGTAAGTTCTTCTTTTAAGGTTTCTATTCTCATGTTTTAGTTGTACCGCTCTGCGGCAATTAAGTAAATGCTGTCGCCATGACCTTTGTGCGCTCGCTGAAACGAAGTCTTCCGCGTTGGTGTATAATTTAGATGGGAGTTATGCGAAGGAGGCGATTTCTTTGGTGAATTGGATGTCGGGGAAGCTGCTGATGCTCTGCGTGCTCGCAGTCATGCTCTTTGCGGCGGTCTGCGCTGCTCCAGCGTACTCGGGTGCCTCGGCCCTGATCGAGCCTGGCGATATGTATATGGCGCACGGCTGCCGCGGCGGTGGACATCATTATTATGATTACCACCGCGGGCCTGGATACTGCGGATAAGTACTTTTCGGTAATACCGCAAAACTTAAAAAATTAAGAGGGCGGCTGGTCGCGCCCTCTTTTCGTTTGTCTATAGCGCCGCCGCTTTATGCATTCTTCATTGCGCGGTACAAAATGCTTGCTGTTATGCCGCGCGGCGGCCTACGGCGTTGTTTGACGTGCAACGCGGTGATTCTTATAATACGTGGGCGTTATTTTTAAATATGTGCGCGTTTTTAAGCGCGGAGGAGAGTTTTCAGTTATGAGGTTTCTCGAGAAATTAAGTGAGTTCGTCGGAAAATATATGGCGATCATAGTCGTCATCATCGCCGCTGTAGCGCTGTTCCAGCCGTCGGCGCTTATCTGGATAAAGACTAGCTGGGTTACGACGCTGCTTATGATAGTCATGTTCGGCATGGGGCTTACGATGAAGCCGGCCGACTTCGCGGTCGTCTTTAAGAGGCCCCGCGACATAATCATCGGCTTCCTAGCGCAATTTTCCATCATGCCGCTGCTTGCCTTCGCACTAGGCAAGCTCTTCCAGCTTGACGACGCGCTGCTTGTCGGCGTCATCCTCGTCGGCACCTGCCCCGGCGGCACTTCGTCGAACGTCATGACCTACCTCAGCAAGGGCGACGTCGCGCTCTCAGTCGGCATGACGAGCGTTTCCACGCTCTTCGCCCCTATCGCCACTCCGGCGCTTACCTATCTGCTTCTTAGAGAGACGGTCAACGTCGACATGATGGCGATGTTCATATCTATAGTGCAGGTCGTCATACTACCGATAGGTGCGGGCTTCCTCATCAATAAGTTCTTCAGCGAGACGACGCAGAAGGCTGTTAAGATACTGCCGCTCGTTTCCGTCACGGCGATAGTTATGATTGTCGCCGCCGTCGTCGCGGCGAACTCGGCGCGCATCATGTCGACGGGGCTGCTGGTCTTCGCCGTCGTCATCCTGCACAATATGCTAGGCTACGCGCTCGGCTTCTGCGTGGGCAAGGCGCTCGGCCTGCCGCTTTCCAAGAAGAAGGCTATAGCAATAGAGGTCGGTATGCAGAACTCCGGCCTCGCGACGAGCCTCGCCGCGACTTCGTTCCCGTCGCTTGCGCTCGCGACCGTCCCCGGCGCAGTATTCAGCGTATGGCACAACATCTCCGGCGCAATCCTCGCGAACATCTTCTCGCAGATGAAGGACGAGAAGTAACAAGTCGCGAAGTTTCGGACGGCAAATCGACACAGACGCGCCTCTTTTAGAAAAGGCGCGTTTTTTATGCCTTCGTGAAAAAACTTGAAAAAGCCCGCCGTTGTTATAAAATCATAATTTAGAAGCATCGTTAAAAACACTTAGAACGAGGTGTATATCTTGAAAGAAAAACTTTTTGCGAAGATAGAAGAATTTGAACCGTTGATGGTGGAGACACTGTGCGACCTTGTAGCGATTCCGGCGATAGGCCCCGCGGACGGTGGCGTCGGTGAATTCCACAAGGCCGAGTATCTTATAAAAAAGCTGAGGGAGCTCGGCTTCGGCGACGTGAGCACCTACGCGCTGCCCGACCCGAAGGCGGCTGGCGGCGAGCGTCCGAACCTCGTCGTGCGCTTCCCAGGTAAGACGAAGCGCCGCCTATGGATTGTGGCGCACATGGACGTAGTGCCTGAAGGCGAGCGCGCGCTATGGCACACCGACCCGTTCAAAGCGGAGGTAAAGGACGGGCGCGTCTACGGACGTGGAACAAGCGACAACGGTCAGGAGCTTGTAGCCTCGCTCTACGCGCTTTGCGCGCTGAAGGAACTTGGAATCACGCCGGAGTATGAGGTCTGCCTCGCCTTCGTCGCCGACGAGGAACTTGGCAGCGAATACGGCATCGTCCACCTGCTCAAGAAGGGGCTCTTTGCTGAGGACGACCTTGTGATAGTCCCCGACATGGGCACAGAAAAGGCCGACTTCGTCGAAATCGCCGAAAAGAGCATATGCTGGATGGAGTTTACCGTAGAGGGCAAGCAGGTCCACGGCAGTACGCCGCATCTCGGCGTCAACGCCTGCCGTGCAGCGAACGCCTTTGCGACGGCGCTCGACGAAGCGCTGCACGCTGCCTTCCCAGAGCGCGACGGCCTCTTCGACCCGCCGGAGTCGACTTTCGAGCCGACACGCCGCCGCGCGAACGTTGCGAACGTCAACACGGTGCCGGGGCTTGAAGTTTTCAGCTTCGACTGCCGCGTCCTTCCGTCCGTCCCGCTCGATGATGTTCTGAAGGTCGTGGACGCGGAGACGAAAAAGGCCGAAGAAAAATATAAGGTGAAAATAACCCGCAAATTCCCGCAGATAGAGCAGGCCGCAGCTCCGACGGCGGAGGACGCCCCTGTCGTTAAGACGCTGCTCGCTGCACTCGCCGAAGTCTACCCTGGCATGAAGCCCAAGGTTGGCGGCGTAGGCGGCGGCACCTGCGGAGCCTTTTTCCGCCGCGCCGGAATCCCGGCCGTGGTCTGGTGCCAGGAGATCGACTGCGCCCACATGCCGAACGAGCATATCGAAATCAAGCACATGCTGAACGAAGCGAAAGTCTTCGCGCTTATGATGATGGGGAAGTAAGCTTGACCAATTGGGATTTCTACAAAGAATAAATCATAACCACCGGCTCTGAACAGCGCCCCATAACTTGGACATAGTAAAAGCCCTCCAAGTTGACACTACACAGTCATGGTTCGAAATGG
>URAG01000121.1 GCA_900545755.1 uncultured Cloacibacillus sp.
TCGCGCCGACACCACCGGCGAGCTTGACGACCCGCGTTCGGCGGTAATAGACGAAGAGCCCACGGCGGCGGTGAAGCGCAACGTGAAGCCGCGTATGAAGAACATGGTAATCCCGATGCTGACTATGGTAGGAACCATTCTAGCGGTGCTGATAGTCACCGGCGACGGCAACCCGACCGCAGGCAACGGAATGCAGGCGCTGCTCTGGGGCTGCATGATCTCCGTACTCGTCATATCCATAATGTGCCGCGTCGAAAAGCTCTACAACCTTGAAAGACTCGTCGGCGAAGTGCTTAAGGGTATGGCGACTATGCTGCCGATAGCCTGCATTCTTCTGTTCGGGCTCACTATGGGCGGCCTCGTCAAACAGCTTGACACCGGCAACTACCTTTCGTCGATATTCATGAGCGCGCTGGTTCCCGGTCTCCTGCCTCTGCTCACCTTCATCATTTCGATGATGCTTTCGTTCGCAACCGGCACATCGATGGGCACGATGGCGATAATGTCCGTCATAGCGCTGCCGATGGCGATAAACATGGGTATTGACGTGCCGCTGGTCGCGGGGGCGCTCTTCGGCGGCTCAATATTCGGCGACCACGTCTCCCCTATCTCAGACACGACGATAATGTCCTGCGCCACCACCGGCTGCAACATCATCGACCATGTAAAAAGCCAGCTCCCCTACGCGGTAGGCTTCGCCCTAGTCTCAATGGCGCTCTACGCGGTGCTGGGGTTTGTACTCTAAAATAAATTACCACAATCATAAATAGAATAGCCGGAGAAACAAGCGGAGGCATTTTTCTTCCGGCTATTCTAAATACGCCGCCCGGCAATAATTCTGCTTGGCGGCGTATTGTTACGTCATTCATCTCAATATGGCAGAAGTCTAACCCTTCGACTTCTCCTCCAGAATTTCCACCATAGCCTTCTCTGTGCCGGTCATTCCTGGCGAGGCGATGTAGCCCATGTTCTTCATTGTAAGCTCAGGCGTCGCGCCGTTTATGCCGTGGATGTCCTCGATGCAGACGCCGTTCATTGCGAAGTCGACAGAGCGGAATGCGGCGTCGACGGCGACGATCCCCTTCATCGTGCAGCCGTGGTTGCCGCCGTCACAGATCATTCCCGTGATGGAGCTCGCCATGTTGTTTATGACGCGAGTTAGGACGTCCGCACCGCCGCCGCGCAGATAGGCTAGGCCGCAGGCCATCCCTGTTCCGGCTGCAATAGCGCAGCCGCAGAAAGCCGACAGCCTGCCGGAATATTCTTTAATGTAAGTGCATATCAGGTAGCTCAGCATCGTGGCGCGGCAGAGCGCCTCGTCGGAATACCCGCAGATGCGCGCCGCGGCGCAGAGCGGCAGCGTCGCGATGATGCCGTGCGCACCTGAGCCGGTGATGCTCATCGCAGGCTTGCTGAGGCCGAGCACGCGCGCCTCTATCGCGCCGTTGCAGAGCAGAGACGCCGTAGCAGCCTCGTCGCCGGATATGACCTTTCCGCCGTTCTTAGCGAACAGGAAATGCGTGAACGGCGTCGCGCCGCTTTCCAGCGCCAGCTGAAAAAGCTCCATGTTCATGCCGTGCGCGCTTTTGACAAATGCAATTTCGTCGTAAGGGACTGTAGCAACGTATTCAAGCAGCTGAGCAAGCGAATATTCGTGGATAAGGCAGCCGCACGGCTCATCATCGGCGGCCTGCGAATCGCGCGTAAGTACGTCTTTCACGTCGACCGTTATACGCACTATATTCGTGTGAGAGTCCTTTATAAGCACCGTCGCTGAGTGCTCCGCGCTAGAGACTGTAGCTTCTATGTAGATGCGGCTGCTTATCATTCCGAGACGCACTTTGACCTTGCCACCGGAGACCATCTCATGCGCCTTTGAATTGTCGGCCTCGGTCACAGAGGCGAGACACTCGAGCCCCAGCTCCGGCTTACCCGCTATGAGTCCGAGCGCCGCGGCGTATTCGTTTCCGAAATACGGACTGTTGGGAATACCGCACGTGAAGGCGTTCTTGTACATCCCGCTGTTCAGCACAACTTCAACGAGGTCTCCGCCGCCTATCTGCTCTCCCGCGGTTGACACGGCCAGAGCGATCGCCCCCGGCTCCGTAACGCCGAGCGCAGGCTTCATGTCTTCTCTTATGAGCTTCGTCAGCTCATGCATCATCTGTTTTCTCCTTTTTCTATGATTTTTATTCCAAATCTCAAGATAGCAAAATAGCCCGGAAAAACCGGGCTATTAGTTATTTTTCTGAAATATAAAGATGGTGTCAAGGAGGGGAATTGAACCCCTATGGGCTAATGCCCACTAGATCCTGAATCTAGCGCGTCTACCAGTTCCGCCACCCTGACGCCTTAACGAGAGAGATTCTATCAGCTGCGCGGAGTTTTGGCAAGGCTTTGCTGCGGATGTTTGCGCGCGTATGTTGCGAAACACGGTGAAGCTGCGCTCGTTTGTTTTTTAACACATATTTTGAGCACTTTTGATTAGACAGAATTAAACAAAAGCGCGGTGCAGAAAGTTTCGACTCTTACATTTATGCTAAAATTTAGATATTGGGGAAGGCGCGGAGGTTTACTCCGTCGCGCCTTAAAAAATTGAATAAAGCGGAGGGGATTTGTGTGAGAATCATGCAGGTGAACGCCGAGAAGTGCGTTCAGTGCGGAGCGTGCATGGAAGCGTGCTCAACCGCATATTTCAAGGAAAATTCACGCGAACTTTCAAGGGTCCAGGTCAACGATTTCGCCGGTTTCCCGAATATCAATATCTGCACGCAGTGCGGCGCGTGCATGGCCGTCTGCCCGACGCAGGCGCTTGAGCGCGACGCGAACGGGGTCGTGCAGGTGCGCAAGGACAAGTGCACCTCGTGCCTCATGTGCGTGGGTTTCTGCCCGTCTGCCAGCATGTTCTTCAACGGCGACAAGCAGACGGAGCCGTTCAAGTGCATAGCCTGCGGCATCTGTGCTAGGAAGTGCCCAACCGGGGCGCTCGAAATCATCAACGTGCCGGCGAAGGCATAGAAGGAGGAGATTTTCATGGCTAACGCTCCGATGAAGGTTCTTGCGGAATGGTCGTATGAGCCGGCGAAGATTCATCACGGCTATTCCAAAGAGACG
>URAG01000122.1 GCA_900545755.1 uncultured Cloacibacillus sp.
TCGTCGATTTGCCGGAGCCTGACGGGCCCGTGACGAGGAAGAGGCCACCGCGGCTCATTGCGACATCTTTAAGAATCGCAGGAAGCCCTAGCTCTTCGATGCTCTCTACGCGCGGGGGAATTATGCGTATCGCCGCCGCCGGAAGCCCGAGGCTGTACGAAAGATTCACGCGCAGCCTGATCTTAGCGCCACCGGCAAAAACTTCGCTCCCAAAGTCTAGCTCGCGCTTTTGTTTGAAAATTTCAGCACCGCCACACCGAAGCTCTTCGAGCATAAGCGAGAAGTCGCCCTCCGAAAATATTCCCGTCCCAGCCGCACGCAGTACGCCGTCGATGCGCATAAGCGGACGCGCGCCGACGCTCAAGTGTAGGTCGCTTGCGGAATTTTTCAAAGCCTCGCATAGAATTTCAAGAAATGCGGATTTTCCCATTTCAGCCTCCTTCGCTACGCTATTCGCCTAACGTCGTGAAAAGCATCTCTTCCACGCTCGTCTCGCCGGAGAGCGCCTTTTTAGCCGCGGCTTCGCGCAGCGTCTCCATACCGAGCCGTTTCGCCTCGCGGCGCAGTTCGCCCGACGGCGCGCCGTTGTATATCATCTCGCGGATTTTCGCATCAACCTGCATTATTTCAGCGATAACCGTGCGTCCAGAATAGCCGGTCAAGCGGCACTCGATGCATCCGGCGGGCGCGAAGATTTCAGCATTTTGCGGCAGCCCAGACGAGGCGGCGAGCTCCGCAGAAATGCTCGAACACACGCGGCACGACGGGCAGAGCTTACGCACGAGGCGCTGTGACGCAACGGCGCGCAGAGACGAAGAGAGCAGAAAGGGCGGCACGCCCATGTCAACAAGCCGTCCCACCGACGACGGCGCGTCGTTCGTGTGCAGCGTGCTCAGAACAAGATGGCCCGTCAGCGCCGCGCGGACCGCGAGCTGCGCCGTCTCTGTGTCGCGGATTTCGCCTACCATTATTATGTCGGGGTCCTGGCGCAGAATCGAGCGCAGCGCGCTTCCGAAGGTGAGGCCGATTTTTTCGTTTATCTGCATCTGCGTTATGCCATTTATTGTGTATTCGACCGGGTCTTCTATCGTTATGATGTTTTTTGACGGTTCGTTGAGCATATTCAGGAGCGAATAGAGCGTCGTCGATTTGCCTGAGCCTGTCGGCCCCGTCAGAAGCACAATGCCGTTCGGCGCGCTTATAGCTTTTTGCAGCAGCGCGCGTTGTTTAACGCCGAAGCCGAGGCTTTCGAGGCTCGCCGCTCCACCGCCCTGCCTCAGCAGGCGAAGGACGAGCTTCTCTCCGAATATCGACGGCAGCGACGAGACTCGTATGTCTATATCTGCTCCCGAGGCCTTGATAAAGATGCGCCCGTCCTGCGGACGGCGTTTCTCGGCTATGTCCATGCCCGCGAGTATTTTTATGCGCGCTGCGAGGGCCGGATGGAGCGAGGCGGAGATTTCAGCGCCGCATACGAGGCGTCCGTCTATCCTGAAACGGACGCGAGTTCCGTCCTCCGACGGCTCGATGTGGATGTCAGACGCGCGTTCACGAGCGGCCTGGTCGAGCAGGCTGTTCACAAGCCGGACGACAGGCGCGGCTCCCGCCTCGGCCTCACTGACGTCGCCGCACCGTTCTCGCTGCACGGAGAACTCCGGCGCGGCGCTTCCGGCGGCTTCGCTCGCGCTGCCCTTCACCCTGTAATAGGCGATTGCTGCACGTTCTATGTCGCTGCGCGAAGCGACGCTGACGGCGGGCTCTAATCCCGTAAGGAGCCGCAGTTCGTCCGCGGCCTCCATGTCGAGTGGGTCGGCCATTGCAACGGAGATTTTTCCGTCCGCAGTAACAGCGAGCGGTATAACAAGAAGGCGCGAGGCGACGCTTTCAGGAACAAGCGCAAGCGCACGCTCCTCAGGGCGGATTTCTCCGAACGATAAAAGCGGCAGCCCGAGCCGCGCCGCGAGAGCCGACGCCATTCTGTTTTCCGTAACGCGTCCGCCGCGCGTCAGGACGTCGCAGAGCCGCTGCCCGGAATTTTTCTGTTCTGTGAGCGCAGCGTCAAGCTCTTCACGCGAAAGAGCGCCGTCCTCCAGCAATATGTCTGCCAGACGCGAAGCTCCCGGCTGACGGTAATTCAAGGCCTCCGCCTCACATTCTCAATCCGCCGCCGGGCACGTCGACGGTTTCGACTGCGCCGGAGGGGATGTCCAAAATATATGGGACGGCAATAAAAGCCATCTGAGACTTTGAATGCTGCGTCGTCCGCGTCTTGAAAAGCTCGCCGAGCAGCGGGATGTACCCGATGACCGGCACGCGCGAGACGTTGTTCGTCTTGTTCTCCTGATAGAGGCCGCCTATCACGAAGAGCTCGCCGTCGCGAACACGTATGCTCGTGTCGACTTCGCGCTTCGTCGTCTCTGGCGCTTCCGAATCGCCGGAGCGGCGGAATGCGACTATCTCGCCCGTCGAAATTTTCATTTTTATGGTTATAAACCCGTCGCGACCGAGCGCCGGAGTAAATTCAAGCATCGGCCCAGTCTCCTGGTTAGTGAACTCCGGATTGCCGTTCTCGTCGACGCCAGATTGATAGAGATAATTGTGCGTGAGGCGGACCGAGGCCTTCTGTCCGTCAAGCGCGACGACGGAGGGCGATGCGAGCACCTTTCCCTTGTTGTCGGTCTCCATAGCGCGGAGAGCCGCGTCGACCATTTTTATCGCTGAGTTTGCAACATAGCCAGGGAAGCTCGTGCCGGCATCCGTACCGCCGATTACGGGCAGTTCTCCAGGCCTTGTGCTGCCGGTTGGATTCACGTTCGGCGTCACTGCGCCGTTGCCGTAAGTGTATCGTCCCCCAAGCCCAGCCGAACCGTATGAAAACAGCCAGCCGTTATAGACGGCGGCGAGAGTCGACTCAAACTCTTGCCGCGCACCGTCGTTTATCTCGACGAGCCGCGCCTCTATCATTATCTGCTTGCCAGGGCTGTCGAGGCGGTTCAGCAACGCTTCGACAGCCCTGTGCCCTTCTGGCGGAGCGCTTATATAAAGACAGCGCATCCGTTCGTCCGCGAC
>URAG01000123.1 GCA_900545755.1 uncultured Cloacibacillus sp.
TCCTAACAATGGCGGCGTGGCGCTTGCGGTCGCTCTCAACAAGGACGACTGAGGACGCGCCCTTGATCTGCGCCGTCGCCGCTATGCGTCCGCTGCCCGAGAAGAGGTCGAGAAAGCTCTTACCGTGTATGTTGCCGAGTATGTTGAAGAGCGCCAGCATGACTTTGCTGGACGTGGGCCTCATTTCCTTCAATGTCATCCCTCCGCGGCCGTTTATGCGAAAAGTATAACGGCGGAGCGCCGCGCTGTATATAGGCGAAGCTATGCCGCGCGGCGCAAAATATGAGCAAAGCGCCGCCCTTAGCTGATGAAGGGGCGGCGCTTTCGCTGTTTCCGTAATTTTATACGCGCGTCATTTCTGCGCTTCGGCAAGCGCCTTTAGCAGAGCGGCGCGCATCGCGGGCGTGCGGTACGGGTGGCCGACGGAGTCCACCTTTATCGTGACGCCGCTGTGGTGCGGCAGGACTTTGAGATAGAAGTGCTGTTCGTATCCCTCGTCCGCCGTTATGACAAGCAGCAGGCCGACGCCCTCGTCGGAGAGGAAGGTCTCGCGGAACACCCAGTGTCCCTTTCCGCCGACGCCTGCACCTTCCGCACCGCGCAGCGCGGCGAGCACGTCCTTCACGCTTTTTTTAGTTTCCGCTTCGTACTCCATCGGCCATTCCTCCTCTTGTTCCGGCCTTTCTTCGAGTCTGCCGTCCTTGTGTACGACGAGCAGCCATGTGTCTTTATTCATCGCTTTCCATTTTCTCTCGTATTTCGTCACGTATGGGCGTTCGGGGTTCTTTACGACCGCTCCGGCGCTGAAGGCCGGGCAGGCCGAGAAAACCTCCGCCGTCTCGTCCGCGTACCAGTCGACGTCGGTCGCCAGTTCAAAGCTGCCTCCAGGGACGAGTAGGTAGTTTATGAGCCCGGCAAAGGCCGGCACCGTGACGCGGCGCTGCGCGTGGCGCGCCTTGGGCCACGGACATGGGAAGTTCATGTAGACTTTTTCGACGCTTTCCGGCGCGAAGCAACGGCGCAGAAGGAAGCGCGCGTCGCCGTGCATGACGCGCACGTTTGTGAGCCCCGCGGCGAGGGCGCGCCGCGCGCCCTTCGCGGCGCACCACTGCGAGACTTCGACGCCTACTACGAGCTTGTCTGGGTTCGAGCGCCCGAGAAATTCGAGGAATTCGCCGTTGCCGAAGCCGATTTCGACGAGGACGCGCCCCGAAGGCGAGAGCGACGCCCAATCTATCGGAAGGCCGTCGTTCTGCGCGACGATCACCTCGTTAAGGTTCCACCACATTGCGGACACCGCCTTTGTCTATTATCTGAAAGTCCGGCTCTTTCGCGAGCTCGAACCATTTTTCAAGCGGAAGCTCTTCGGCGCGCGCCGTCGCGGAGAGGCCGTGCGCTTCCAGCATTGCGAGCGCGCGTTCACGTCCCATCCCCGGCCATCCGACAGTCCAGTTGTTGACGAGCGTCTTGCGCCGCTGGGCGAAGGAGCGCGCAAGCAGCGCGCGCCAGCCGCGGTCGTTTGCGAGGCCGCGGTTCTTTTCTATCTTGATTTCTATGAGCGCGGAGTTGACGCGCGGCTGAGGGCGGAAGGCCTGCGGCGGGACCCTGCGCAGGATTTCCGCGCCGCCCATCGCCTCGACCGTTACGCCGAGAGGCGAGCGCGCGCGCGAACGCGCGGGAGACGCTATGCGTTCCGCCGACTCGAGCTGCACCATCAGCAGCATGTAGCTGACGCCCGCTGGGATCAGCTTTTCAAGGAAGGTCCAGAGAATCGGCGTCGTGATGTGGTACGGGAGGTTCGCGACTATCTTCGTCGGCGTTTCCGGCAGTCCGGCGCGGTAGTCGAAGCGCACGGCGTCGCCCCAGAACAGGCGCAGCCGCCCGTCGTTCGCGGCGAGCCGCTCGAGCCCGTCGCGCAGCCGTTCGTCGACCTCGACGGCGTAAAGCGCGCGCGGCCCAGCAGCAAGCAGCCCGCGCGTCAAAATTCCGCCGCCGTCGTCCGGCGCGACAGCGGCGCGTTTCACAGTGTAGGCGACGACCGATTCGTCTATGAGGAAATTTTGTCCAATGTCCGTGTTGTTTATGAAGCGTCTTTTTTCCGCCATTCATCCAACGCCTTTAAGAGAAAAATTTTTCGCCGCCGCGAGGCGCGCTCTTTTTATTTTATCATGCGCGCGCGAAATTTATCATTGCCGCAAACTCGCCTTATCGGATAAAATACGGTGTGGATTTGCAGGGAGTGAAGAATTTTTTATGAAACTGGAGAATCTCAGAAATTTCAGCATCATCGCCCACGTAGACCACGGAAAGTCTACGCTCGCCGACCGCCTGCTCGAAGCGACGGGCACGGTCGATAAACGCAACATGAAGGCGCAGCTGCTCGACATGCTCGACCTCGAGCGCGAGCGCGGCATCACGATAAAATCCGTTCCCGTGCGCATGGACTACAAAGCGCGAGACGGACGCAGCTACGTACTTAACCTCATCGACACGCCGGGCCACGTGGACTTCTCCTATGAAGTTTCGCGTTCGCTCGCGGCCTGCGAAGGGGCGGTGCTCGTCGTCGACGCCTCGCAGGGCGTCGAAGCCCAGACGGTCGCTAACAGCTACCTCGCAGCCGACCTCGACCTAGAGCTGGTGCCGGTGCTCAACAAGATAGACTTGGCGTCTGCCAGACCTGATGAGACGAAAGAGGAGATAGAAGAAGTTATCGGCCTAGACGCCGAGGATGCTCCCCTGATCTCCGCAAAAGAAGGGATAGGAATAGAAGACCTCCTGGAAAAGGTGGTCGAGACTATTCCGGCGCCGTCGGGAGACCCCGGCGGAAAGCTGAAGGCGCTGATTTTCGATTCCAAGTATGATAA
>URAG01000124.1 GCA_900545755.1 uncultured Cloacibacillus sp.
GCCCCCAATATATGCCATGTCCGAGGTCTAAGCATATCAGGTAGACGGCCCATCCAGCGCCGCTTCCAGCTGCGATCCACACCAGCTTCTTGTCGCGTATGCCGAAGAGTACAGCAAAGCAGGCGGCGGCTATCATTCCCATTATCGTCTGGATTATCTGAGCTTCCATAGCTTACGTCCCTTACATCACAAATACTACGAGCGCGAAACCCATTGCGACAAATACCGCGCGCATGAGCGCCTCGGACATGTTGAGCAGGCCGCTGATGGTGTCGCCGTTTATCATGTCGCGCAGCGAGTTCGTCAGCTGACGCCCAGGGATTACGAGCATTATATTGCCTATCATGATTTTGTCCGGCTGATCGCCGATTCCTGCTTTTACGAGAAGTACGACGGCTAGCGCGGTCGCGGCGCTGCAAAGCATCGTTACTATTATGTCGTTGAGTTTGAGCGCAGTGCATGCGTAGAGCGCGGCGAAGAGTATCGCGCCGGAGAGCGCAGCCGCTGCGCCGTCGGCCCATGAGCCGCCGAAAAATACGGAGAGAGCGAAAGAGATTATTGCGTACATTGCAATCTGCACGCTTTTGGGCGTTCCCTTTGCGTTGCGGATTTCCTCGATTTCACGTTCGAGCGCTGCGAGTTCGAGCGGCGCGGCGCATATGCGGCGCGAGAGAGCGTTGATCTTTTCGACCTTTCCGAGGTCGATGCCGTGCTCGCGGATACGGCGCGTCTGCGTGTAGGCTTCGCCGTCAGGCGCAATGGCTGTGACGATGATGCTCGACGTTATTGTGAAGACATCGGCGCGCGTGAAGCCGTATGCGCCGCAGAGGCGCATGATGGTGTCCTCGACGCGGCTGACCTCCGCCCCTGATGTTAGGAGTATTTCGCCCATTTCCATTATCATGGAGAGCCGGCGGTTCATATGATTTTCGTCCCGTCCGCTCTGGGCCGGTGCTGTCATTGAAGCTTCCTCCCGCGCCGTGTTTTCGGCGATTTCTCAGTAAAGTTATATCATATTGCGCCGTTTAGGTTAATACCAGCGCATGAAGACGAGGTACGGCTTTCGCTGCACTGCCTGCATTTTTGCCTGGTGCCTGTCGGGCTTGGAATGATGGCGTAAAGTTCTGCTGTATGCAGCGCGCTTTATTCGCTTCGGGATGCGGCATTAAATCATCGCGCGCCAAGAAAATCACGGCTACGTTCGCAAATTCTGGACAATTCCCGCCATTAGGTGCTAATATTCTATATTGGCTAGCAGAATCGTCGGCTTAAAATCAATGCCCGATGGCATTTTGAATGTGAGGAATTTATAGGATGCAGGACTCTTCTAAGATACGGAATATAGCGATTATAGCGCACATAGACCACGGCAAGACGACGCTAATAGACGGCATTTTCAAGGCGGCGCACCTTTTCCGCGACAATCAGGTAATGGAGGAACGCGTTATGGACGCGGGCAATATTGAACGCGAGCGCGGAATCACGATAAAGGCGAAGCACTGCACCGTCGAATGGGGCGGATATAAGATAAATATCGTAGATACGCCGGGCCACGCCGATTTCTCCGGCGAGGTGGAGCGTGTTCTTTCGATGGTGGACTCGGTGCTCCTGCTCGTCGACGCCAACGAAGGGCCGATGCCGCAGACCCGCTACGTTCTGATGCGTGCGTTGAAGCTCGGACTGCGTCCGATTGTCATCATAAACAAAGTGGACCGCCCGAACGCAGACCCCGCTACGGCGCTGGACAAAACATTCGACCTGTTCATCGAGCTTGGCGCTACTGAGGAGCAGTGCGATTTCGCAGTGCTTTATGGCTCCGGGCTCCAGGGATGGTTTGTCGACGACCTTTCGAAGCGCGATGAAAATTCACAGCCCGGCATGGATGACTTGTTCAAGGCTATAATCGAGCGCGTCCCGGCGCCGAAGGCGGAGATGGACAAGCCTTTCCTGATGCAGGTCTGTACGCTATCGTGGAGTGAATATCTCGGACGCATCGGCTGCGGCAGGATTCTCCAGGGTACGCTTAAAAAAGGCGATAAAATCCTGCGTACGCACACCCGCTGGAAAGATTACGAACAGACGGACTGGGAGGTGGTATCGACCGACACCTCGACCTGTACGCACCTTTACGTAACGAAGGGGCTCGACCGCGCCGAGGTCGAAGAGGCCGGGGCCGGCGACATCGTTTGGTTCACA
The DNA here is from genome assembly GCA_900545755.1 of uncultured Cloacibacillus sp. GTDB lineage: Bacteria > Synergistota > Synergistia > Synergistales > Synergistaceae > Caccocola. The sequence continues at coordinate 2,197 of URAG01000124.1, forward strand.
GGCCCCGCAAACATAGATTTGGGCGACACTATGAGTTCGCCGGAGATCCCCGACGCGGTGATGCCGCCGCTCGACATTGAGGAGCCGACCGTGTCGATGTTCTTCATAGTCAACACGAGCCCCTTCGCAGGACAGGACGGCAACGCGATAACGCTGCGCCAGCTTAAGGCGCGCATAGAGCGCGAGACGAAGACTGACCCTGCGCTGCGAATGGATGACCTGGGC
>URAG01000125.1 GCA_900545755.1 uncultured Cloacibacillus sp.
TAGAATTTATGCGCGGCGGGGATCTCATACTGCAACCGGAAGAATATTCTCTTTTCCGTAAGTGGCGCGAGCTTGCCCCGTTCGTTTTTCCGTCGCTGCGCGGGAACTGGGAGAAGTTCCTCCGTGAAGGGAAGGATGAAAACGCGGCGGGGCTCGGCATTATGGAGAGCGACGTGAAGCTGCTCGGAGCGGAAAAACTCGCGGCCCGCGGCGAATATTTTCCAGCCTGCCTATGTCTGCGCACCGTTATGCGTATAGAAGGGCGCTACCCCGTTATATCGGCCTCGTACCTCGAACCGTTTAAAGAATGCGCGGAGCGTGAAGGTCTGTCGGTGACCGGCGACCCAGTGTCGCATACTTTCCTGTCGATAAACAGGAACGGGGGCGGAATGAGATACCGCCTCATCTGGCTGCCCGTCGAAAAAAGCGATTGACTTTACACAAGGTGTAAGCGTTACTCTTTCTCAGTTGGGAGGAGTGCGTTATGAAAAACGGCGGAAAAGCGCTGAAGCTTTTTATACAATTTCTAAAATTCGGTTGTTTCACCTTTGGCGGCGGCTTAAACATAGTTGCTCAGATGCAGCGCCTTTACGTCGACGAAGAAAAGAGGATATCCAACGTTGAGCTGCTTGACCTCACAAGCGTCGCTCGCAGTATGCCCGGACTCTTCGTAGGCAACGTCGCCTTCCTCTATGGTTACCGCGACGCAGGATATCCCGGCGCGTTCGCTGCGCTGATAGGCATGGTCATCCCTCCGATGATGGTTCTCAGCCTGATAACATATTTTTATAAGGAATTTCACAGCCAGGATACTGTAATGTCTGCCATGCGCGGCGTGCGGGCAGCCGTCGTCCCAATAATGGCTAGCGCTGTGCTGGGGCTGCTGCGCGGCGCTTTCCCGGTGCGCGCTTGCTATGCAGTTGCGGCTGCGTCGCTATGCCTCTATCTCTTCTTTCACGTCAACTGCGTCTGGCTCGTCGTCGGCGGGGCTGCGGCGGGCCTTATAATCAGCCGCTTCAAGAAAGGAGGCGGCTCTGATGGTGCTGCTTAAACTCTTCTGGAGTTTTGTGAAAATAGGCTTCACCAGCTTCGGCGGCCTCTCCATGATTCCGCTGATAACGAACGAAATGCTTTCGCACGGCTGGATGACGGCTAGCCAGGTGACAGACATAATAGCCATAGCGGAAATGACGCCGGGGCCGCTCGGCATAAACTGCGCTACATTCGCGGGTATACACGCCGCCGGCATCCCTGGGGCCGTAGCGGCCAGCCTCGGCGTTCTGAGCCCGACATTCACGCTGACGGCGCTCGCAGCCTTTTTCTACGGAGTCGTCAAGGAAAGCGACTGGACGTCGCGCGTCATGGTAGGGGTGCGCCCGGCCTGCATCGGCATGGTGATAGGCGTTACGCTCCAGCTTGCAATGGCGAATTACGGCTCCGCTGGAGACGTACTCATCCCTTCCCTTTGCGTTGCACTCCTTGATGCTTTTCTGTTGATCAAACTAAAGGTTGGCGTGCCTAAAGTCATCTGCCTAAGCGCCGCGCTCGGCGTATTGCTATTCTGAGCGTAGCTGCTCATGAACGCAGGCGCTGCCGGTGTCACCGGTACGGCGGCAACGGCGCTTGTAATGCGAAGATATAGGCATCACAAATATATGGACAGACGTAATACTTAGCCGCACTCATATTAGAATTTTCTTGCTTATTGAGATAAATCTTATTTAGTTTACAAAATACAAGTATGCGCGTATAATGTCCGCGTTGTTATTTATAGTTATGGTATCCTGACGGATAATTGTGGAGCACCACAGTGGGACCGTAACTTATATTAGCCGACCGTCTGGGCAGCATCCTTCCGAATGCAGCCCATTTTTTTTGCTTTTGGAATGGGCGCGGCGGAGATGTTTTTCAAACAACAGGAGGAACGCTGTGATGATATGCAATGAGTGGGAAGGCTTCAACGGCGGAGCGTGGCAGGATACGATAGACGTCAGGGATTTCATTCAGAAGAACTACGTCCCTTACTGCGGCGGGGGCGAATTTCTGTGCGGCCCGACTGAAAGGACCAAGAAACTTCTCTCGAAGCTGGAGCGGCTTCTGGAGCTTGAACAGAGTTTCGGAGGCGTGCTCGACATCGACACCCAGACCGTGACTTCGCCGATGAATTATAAGGCGGGATATCTGGACAAAGAAAACGAAATAATCGTCGGACTCCAGACCGACAGACCGCTGAAACGCGGCGTCAACCCATTCGGAGGTATCGCTATGACGCGCAAGGCCTGCGAAGCCTACGGCTATTC
>URAG01000126.1 GCA_900545755.1 uncultured Cloacibacillus sp.
ACCCGAGATCGCTGCCGCAGATGCCGCCGTAGAGCATCTTCAGCAGGGCCTCTCCCGGCTTGCGCACTGACATGTCGACATCTTTGACGACGACCTTTCCGGGTTCTTCGATGCAAATCGCTTTCATAACAATTCCTCCCAAACAGTTTTGTTGAGAATATTTTACAAAAACTTGCACACAACTTGTATATTAGATAGATTGCTGTTACAGTATATGTCCCGCGTATGCTGTTGTCAATCACCCAGCGGCGCTTTTGTCAATATCTACAACGTACAGACGCACAAAAGTTTTGCTGAAATACCGGGCATGTTGTGTGCGCAGGACGAAAACGACCGTCCCGCGCCGTTTCGGCGGCGCTGGAGCACAGCATGGCAAAATCGACGGCCAGTTAGTAGGGTATAATTCCCCGGGATACGAAAGGCGGCCCGGATGTTCCGGGCCGCCCGTGTTTTCTTCGTTTTGTCCGCCAGTACGGGATTATTTTGATTTTTCGTATTCCGCGCACTTCTCCACGAATCTTTCAGCGGCTTTCGGGAAGCCGGCGAAGTGGAGGTGGAGGTATGAGCCGAGGACGTTTTCCTTCGCGTAGCCGGCTGGGTATGTTTCGCCGGTGCGGTGTTTCGTAAAGAGGAAGGCGTCCGGGATTTCTTCGAGCGGCTCCGCGCTTGAGAAGTGGAATTCGTGTCCACGCAGCTCTTCGCCTTCGGCCGCTATCGCGGTGTCGCGCAGCGCCTTCGCTGTGACGTAGCCGACGGTGCGCAGGCGGTCGTTCATTTTGCAGCTCATGGGGATGACGCCGCACATTTCGTGCGCCGCGCCTTCGAAGTCTTTTATTTCGCGCGTGAGGTACATGAAGCCGCCGCATTCGGCGTATATCGGGATTCCTCTCGCCGCGGCGCGCGCTATCGACTCTTTCATGGATTTGTTCGCGGCGAGACGCGCGGCGAAGATTTCGGGAAAGCCGCCGCCGAAGATCAAGCCGCCGCAATCGGGTATGCGCTCGTCGTTGAGCGGGCTGAAGTTTATTATTTCCGCGCCAGCGGCTTCGAGCGCCGCTATGCTCTCGGGGTAATAGAATGAGAACGCTTCGTCGCGAGCGACGGCGATTTTGACGCGCGGGCGCGCGGCGCGCGGCTCTTCTGCTTCTTCGAGCGGCGGAGCCGAGCGCGCGATTTCAAGCAGCGCATCGAAGTCCACCGAAGGCTCTATCATACGGCGGACGTTTTCAATGTGTTCGCGGTTGTCGTTTTCTTCTACGGGAAGCAGGCCGAGGTGGCGTTCGCGCACTTCGGCGGCTTTGTCGCGCGGCACGGCTCCGACGACCGGGATGCCGAGGCGCTCTATCGCCTCCGCGACCATCGCGCGGTGGCTGTCGGAGCCGTAGCGGTTGATTATGACGCCGCAGAGGTTCACCTCGGGGTCGTAGTCGCGGAAGCCTTTCGCTATCGCGGCTGCGCTTTCGCCCATGGAGCGCACGTCTATGACTAGGATGACCGGCGCGTGCAGCGCCTTCGCTATCTGCGCGGTGCTGCTGACGCCGCCGCGCCCGCCGTCGTAGAGGCCCATGACGCCCTCGATGACGGAAACGTCCGCACCGCGCGAGGCGGAGACGAATATTTTTTTCATCGTCTCTTTGCCTGTGAGCCACGTGTCGAGGTTGTCGGCGCGGCCGTGTGCGGCGAGCGCGAGATAGCCGGGGTCTATGTAGTCGGGACCGACTTTGTAGGGGTGGACGCGCAGCCCGCGCGCGGCGAGCGCGGCGACGATTCCGCTCGTGACCGTCGTTTTGCCGCTGCCGCTGTGGGCCGCGGCGATGAGTATGCGCGGGCGCTCCGCCGTCTTCATTTTATTTCACTCCCGAGATTTTCACTATGTAGTCTATGTCGAGGTTTTCGCGCGCGTGCGCGGCGAGCGCGTCGTAGGCCGCCTCTTTCGCCGCCGCCGTCGAGACGGGGCCGCGCTCGGGCAGGCCGCGCCTCCTGCGCAGCGCGTTGAGCCACGCGGCGCGGAACAGGTCGTTGTGGAAGGCGTTGTGCAGGTAGCTCCCGGCGGCGCGCAGCTCTGCGTCGGCGAGGCCGTCCTCGCGCCCGTCGAGTTCGAAGAGCGGCGCGAATTTCGGGTCGTCGCGCGTCGGGACCGTTACGCCGAAGTGTATCTCGTAGCCG